>JAFDBW010000094.1 GCA_019313105.1 Deltaproteobacteria bacterium
GTCCGACTTGGCCCGGGCCAGCTCGGCAAAATCCGCACCGGCCTTGAGCTCTTCAAGGAGCTTCTCGGCGTAAGCGCGCCGCTCTTCGCGGGTCTTTTCGTCGGCGTCCGCATCGACCATGATGAGGATATGGGAGGCTTTGACTTTTTCGAGAATTTCGAACTGGTCGAGATGACGGCGGTAATACCTTTGCAGCTCATCATCTTCAAACGTCACCTGGTCGAGATAACGCTCTGGTGCGAACTGCAGATAACGCAGTGAGACCATTTCGGGGATGCGGAAGGTCTCCTGGTTCTCGGCAAAATAGGCTTCCAGTCCCGGCTCCGTGATCTTGACCTGCTTTTCGTATTTTGCCGGGGTGAGGCTGACGAAGTTCAGGTTGATCTTTTCATTGATGTTGCGGAACTCCTCTTCAATGTCTGCATCGCTGACCTTGACCATCGCCTTGAAATGTTCCTGCACCTTGTCGAGCAGCAATTCATTGTGCTTGACGGCCTCGTATTGATCGCTGTTCATGCGCTGGTAGGCGAGGACCTGGAGATAGCGCTCCTTGTTGAAGACGCCGTTCACCTGGAAGGCTTCAACCTGGGCGATCGCATCGATCAGTTCCTTGTGGGTCACGACTAGCTGGAGGCGCTCCGCCTCATCCTGCATCAGTGCCTGGTCGATCAGGCCGTTGATCGATTTATCAGCCAGCTTGAGCTGCTTCTCGAGAGCCGGATTGAACTGGTCCTGATAGATGTTCTGGTAGATCTGGTAAAGATTGCTGTAAGCGCTCTGGAAGTCATCAAAGGCGATCGACTTGCCATTCACGACTGCGGCTTCCGCTGTCGGGCTTTCATCTCCCGAACCGCCCGGTGCACTGAGCATTGCGTAGCCGATCACGAAGCTTAGGATGATGATGGCGAAGGCCAGTTTGACGATGATGGATTTCTGTTGGTTCCGTACAAAATCGAGCATGAGTCTGGGTTTCTCCTCGAGGTATTTTTGTGTCTTTAGAGAATAGGGCCGAATGTTAGACAATCACCCTGTGAAATGCAACAGTTTTTCCTTTTATACCTTGAAAAGATGGGACCCTTTTGCTAGTGTTAACAACATTTTCCGGCCTAGCTCAGGCCGCTTCCTTTCTGAAAGGAGTTGTCCCTCGTCATGGTCAACTTGTTCGATGCAATTTTAGGTGTGTTTTCCAATGATCTGGCGATCGATTTGGGAACGGCTAACACCTTGGTATATCTTAAAGGTAAAGGAATCGTTGTCAGTGAACCTTCGGTTGTCGCAGTGCAGAAGGATGCGGTGGGGCAGAAAAAGGTTCTGGCCGTCGGCACCGACGCCAAAAACATGCTTGGCAGGACGCCTGGAAGTATCGTTGCCATCCGTCCGATGAAAGACGGCGTGATTGCCGATTTCGATATCACCGAAGAGATGCTGCGTTACTTTATTCGCAAAATCCACAATCGCAAGGCCTTGGTCCGTCCGCGGATCGTGATCTGCGTGCCTTCCGGGATCACCCAGGTCGAGAAACGTGCGGTCAAGGAATCCGCTGAATCTGCCGGTGCACGTGAAGTCTACCTAATCGAGGAGCCGATGGCCGCGGCGATCGGCGCCGGTCTGCCGATAACCGAAGCCTCCGGCAACATGATTGTTGATATCGGCGGCGGCACCACCGAGGTGGCCGTCATCTCATTGGCCGGGATCGTCTACGCCAAGAGCGTGCGGGTTGGTGGGGACAAGATGGACGAAGCCCTGACTCAGCATCTCAAACGTAAATACAATCTGCTGATTGGTGAACGGACTGCTGAAGAGATCAAGATCACGATCGGCAGCGCATATCCTGATAGCCCGGGCTCTGTGCAAGAAGGCAAGTTGGAGACCATGGAAGTCAAGGGCCGCGATCTGGTCAGCGGGATTCCAAAGACTCTCACGATAGATGCCCAGGAGATCAGGGAAGCCCTCTCCGAGACGATCAACGCGATTGTCGAGGCAGTACGGATCGCTCTGGAACGGACTCCGCCCGAACTGGCCGCGGATATTGTCGACAAGGGGATTGTCCTGGCCGGTGGCGGCGCCCTGTTGCGTAATCTTGATGCGCTGTTGCGTGAGGAAACCGGTCTGCCGGTGGTGATCGCCGAAGATCCACTCTCCTGTGTGGTGCTTGGCTCCGGCAAGGTGCTGGATGAACTTGACCTGCTGAAACAGGTGACCGTCACCTCCTGAGCAGGTCCTGTCTGCCGCAGCAGTATCTCCGAGAATGACTCAAGAGGGCCTCTGCGCCCTCTTGTTTTGTTTTCGCCAAAAGCTCAGGTTCAGTACAATCACGTGCTGACTTGGGCTGAGTCTCCTGACTTTTGTATGCCGGGTGTTCGAGTATGTGGGAATGGTGGCAAAGAAATCGACCGTTGTTGCTCGGTGCAGTACTGCTGCTGATGGCACTGCTCTGGTATTCGATCAACCTGCGTCAACAGGACGAGACGAATTTTCCGGAAAGGATGGTTCTGATTTTGACCGGTCCGGTACAGGCCGGCCTGAACCAGGTAATCAGAGGGGCTGCTGATGTATGGGGTCACTACCTTTACCTGATCGACACGGAACAGGAAAACCGCGCGCTGCTTGAAAACAACCGCAAGCTAAGCGCGATATTGGCAGAGAGCAACGAGGTCCGTCTCGAAAATGAACGTCTGCGGCGGCTGCTGGATTTCAAGGAAGCCCAGGAAATTGCCACTCTTCCAGCCAGGGTAATCGCCGAAGATGCGACCAGCTGGTTCCGTACTATCACCATCGACAAAGGCTCTGAACAGGGCGTGGTCGAGGGGATGCCGGTGGTTGTCGCCGAAGGCGTGGTTGGTCGTATTATCCGCAGCAGCCCTCGCTTTGCCAGGGTTCTACTGATTACCGACGCATCTTCTGCTGTGGCCAGTCTCCTGCAGGACAACCGAGCTCGCGGTATCAGCCGCGGCAAGGGAGAACGCCTGGTCTTCGACTTCGTCCTGCGCCAGGAAGATGTCAGGGTCGGCGATCGGGTTGTCACCAGCGGCATGGGTGGGGTTTTTCCCAAAGGGTTGATCGTTGGCGACGTACAGAGCGTTGACAGACAGGAGTTCGGCCTCTTCCAGGCGATCGAAGTCACACCTGCGGTCGACTTTTCCCACCTTGAAGAAGTCCTTGTGCTGTTACGGAGGCCGCAATGAACCGGGCCCTGATTTATTTTGCCCTGGCCGGGGTGGCGGCCGTTTTGCAAACGGTCCTGATGCCATTGCTGTTGCAGGGCGACTACAAGCCGAACCTGGTCCTGCTGCTGGTGGTTTATCTCGGCTTGCACGAAGGCCCGTGGCGCGGCGGTCTGATCGTCTACCTGATGGGCTGGTTTTTCGACGGTGTCGGCGGCGCGTTCCCCGGGCTCAACGGGTTCGTCATGCTGGCGATTTTTCTGGCAGTCCGTGGCATCGTAACGCGAGTCAACACGGAAAGTTCAATACTGCTGCTGCTCCTGGTCATGGCCGGCACCATTTTGCAGGCGTTCCTGTTCGCTTTTGCGCTGGATTTTTTCAGGCAGGATATAAGCGTCTCGTCACAAATCGCCTGGCAGCTTCCGGTCCAGTTGCTACTGAACTTTGTTGCCGCTGTTGTGTTCTTGAAATTGGCCGTATGGTTGCAGCGAAGCTTCCTGCCACGCCGCGACCTCCCCGGTTTGCGCAAACTCGATCGCCGATATGAGTCTTAACCCGTCCCCGGAAGAAACTCCCGGCCTGCGCCGCCGTTTTATCATCTCTTCGATCATCGTTGCCGGGGTCTTCTGCATACTGGCTCTACGCTTGTGGTACCTGCAAATCCTCGGCACTGATTACTACCGTGACTTGTCCGAGCGAAACCGGATTCGATATGTTGCCATCCAGGCCCCACGCGGCGCGGTGTTCGATCGTCACGGCGTCCTGCTGGTTGATAATCGTCCGGCATTTACTGTCTCCGCTTTGCGCCAGGAAGTTGATGATCGCAAACAACTTTTTGCCAACCTGGCAAAGTTGCTGGATATCGACGAGGCGATGCTTGAAGAGCGCTGGCAAAAAGGTCAAAGTCTGCCGCGTTATCGGCCTCTGCCGCTGGTTGAAGACGTCGGGCGCCAAGCGATGGAGATGGTGCAGGAAAATTCCATTGACCTGCCCGGCCTCCTGATCGAGGTCAAACCCCTTCGTTCCTACCCCTTCGGAGACATGGCCGCGCACCTGTTTGGTTATCTCGGTGAAGTGACCGAAGATGAGTTGAGGCAGAGCGAATTTTCCGACTACCGCTCCGGTGAGATGGTCGGCAAGACTGCACTTGAGAAAGCCTACGAGAGCCGGTTGCAGGGTGATGCCGGGCAGAAGCGCATCGAAGTCAATGTGCGCGGTCGTGAACTGCGCCAGGTGACAATTCGTAGTCCATTACCGGGTCAACAGGTCTACCTGACGATTGACAGCGACCTACAGCAGGCGGCAGAGAATGCCCTCGCAGATAACGCAGGCGCAATCGTTGCCCTGGATGTCAACAGCGGTGAAGTCCTTGCCCTGGTCAGTCGACCAACCTTTGATCCGGCCTGGTTTGCACGCGGGATTACCAGTGAGGAGTGGCGGGATCTGAGCAATAACCCGCAGCACCCGATGACCAACAAGGCCCTGCGAGGCCAGTATCCCCCCGGATCGACGTTCAAGATGGCAGTAGCCCTGGCGGCTCTCGAAGCAGGGACGGTGACCCCAGCAACCAAAGTCTATTGTTCCGGCAGCCTGAAATTAAGCCGGAGTTACGAATTCCGCTGCTGGAAAAAGGGGGGCCACGGCTCGGTCGACCTGCATAAAGCGATCAAGGAAAGCTGTGATGTCTGGTTTTATCAAGTCGGTCTTGAAACCGGTATCGACCGGATTTCAAGTGCCGCAAAACGCCTCGGCCTGGGAGCGCAAACCGGTTTCCCCTTTGGGTCAGAACGCTCAGGCTTGATCCCGACCCGGGAATGGAAGAAAAAACGTTTCGGCACTAGTTGGTACGATGGGGAAACAGTGATTTCATCGATAGGCCAGGGCTTTGTTTTGACAACTCCGATGCAGCTGGCGACCATGGCCGCAGCACTGGCCAACGGCGGGACGGTCTGGAGGCCGCAGGTCGTGCAGAAGATCGTTGATCTCGAAGGCAATGCAGAGTGGGTGCTTGATCCGGAAAAGCTGAATGAGACGGCATGGTCATCGGAACATTTGACCCTCGTCAGAAAAGCCATGGAAGCGGTGGTCAATGACGTCGGCGGAACAGCCTGGAGAAGCCGACTGGACAAGGTCAGGTTTGCCGGCAAGACCGGTACCGCCCAGGTCGTACGAAGAAAATCTGACGAGGAAGAAGAGGAAAGTGAAGAGGGTGAAGTCCCTTACCAGTTCAGGGACCATGCCTTGTTCGTTTCCTATGCACCAGCTGAAAACCCGCAGATTGCTGTTGCGGTCGTCGTCGAACACGGTGGCCACGGTTCCAGTGCGGCGGCGCCGGTCGCCAAGGCCATGTACGATGCCTATTTTGCAGACGAAGCAAAAGCAGAAGAAGTCACAAAACTTATCTCCACCGAGGATTGATGAATGTTTGACAGACGATTGATAACCAACTTCAACTGGGCTTACCTGCTGCTGGTCCTGATGATTTGTTTGATCGGTATCGCCAATATGTACAGCGCGACGTCTTCCTGGACTGCTGCCGTGCTACCTGTTCATCTTAAGCAGTTTTACTGGGTGGGGATCGGCCTGGCAATTGTTGCAATCGTCTGTTTGTTCGATTATCGGCACCTGGAATATTTCAGTGTCCCCCTCTATGGCTGCAACCTGCTGCTGCTGGGTATGGTCTTGGCTTTCGGCAAAACCATTATGGGCGCGACCCGCTGGATCGGTCTGGCGGGGTTGAATGTCCAGCCCAGTGAAATCATGAAAATTGTTATTATCATTGCGCTTGCCCGGTATTTCAGTGAAAAGGCAAACCTGCGCGGGTTCTCGCTAGGTGAGCTGGTCCTCCCCGGACTGATTCTGGGTGTCCCAGCCCTGTTAATCATGAAGCAACCGGATCTCGGTACAGCACTTTTGGTCCTCTGTATAGGTGGAACCATGGCCCTGTTCGCAGGGGTTCGACGTTCTGCGATTATTTTTCTTGGTATGTCAGGTGTCGCCGCTGTCTGTGGTGGCTGGTTCCTCCTGCATGATTACCAGAAAAAACGCATACTCACATTCCTTAACCCGGAGCAAGACCCGCTGGGCGCCGGCTATCATATCATCCAGTCAAAAATTGCCGTTGGCAGCGGCGGCTTCAATGGCCTCGGTTTCATGAAAGGGACCCAGTCACAGCTTTCTTTCCTGCCGGAACGCCACACGGATTTTGCGTTCTCGGTATTCGCCGAAGAGTGGGGGTTGACCGGCTGTCTGTTGCTACTGGCCTTTTATTGCCTGATTGTGCTTTGGGGGTTGCATATCGCCCTGCGCTCAAATGACCGCTTCGGCATGTACCTCGCCATCGGCGTCTGCGCGATGCTGTTCTGGCACATCGTGGTCAACCTGGGAATGGTGATCGGTCTTCTGCCGGTGGTTGGTGTGCCTCTGCCGCTTTTTTCCTACGGCGGGACCAGCATGGTGACGACCATGACCGGAATCGGCCTGCTGCTTAACGTGGGGATGCGACGTTTTATGTTTTAACACCGGTACGCGGGACGGGGAACGCGGCAAGTCAAATCTGTCTATTGCCTGATACAATAAATTCATAGCTATCAACCGTTCCAGCCCTCAGGCTCAGGCCCAGCCCCCGTTTTTTTGTTATACTTCCAACTATGGAACTCCACCAGGCAAAATTCTGGGACAAAGCCGGCCACAGCAAGGTGCATTGCCAGCTCTGCAGGTTCCGCTGTGTCATAGCCGACGGGCGAAGAGGCCGCTGCGGTGTGCGTGAAAACCGGGGGGGGATTCTATACAGCCTTGTCTACGGCCAGACGATTGCCGAGAACGTCGATCCGATCGAGAAGAAGCCACTCTATCATTTCCATCCCGGATCAAGTAGTTAGTCAATTGCCACGGTCGGCTGCAACTTCCATTGCCTGCATTGTCAGAATCACGAGATTTCGCAGTGGCCTCATGAGCGCTCGGGAATTCCTGGTACGGCGATGTCGCCGCAGGATGTCGTCAGACACGCAGTGAAAAGCAAATCAGCCAGCATTGCCTACACCTATACCGAACCGACCATCTTTTTCGAGTATGCATACGATACGGCTGTGGCAGCAAAAGCTGCCGGAATCAAGAATGTCTTCGTCACCAATGGTTATACGACCACCGAGGCCCTTGAGGCGATCTCCCCATACCTAGATGCGGCCAATGTCGACCTGAAGGGGTTTTCCGATCGCGCATACCGGAAGGTGACCGGTGCATCTCTCGAGGGTGTGCTTGAATGCCTTAGGGATTACCGCAGGCTGGGTATCTGGCTCGAGATCACGACCCTCGTGATCCCGGGTCATAACGATAGCGAGGACGAACTGCGCCGGATCGCCAGCTTCATCTCCGGTGAACTCGGCGCAGAAGTGCCCTGGCATATTTCAGCGTTTTACCCGACATACAAGATGCAGGACCGACCGCCGACACCGTTGGCGACCCTGCATTTGGCCAGAGATGTCGGCCGCCAGTCCGGGCTGCACTATGTGTACCTGGGAAATGTCAACGACCCTGAGGCCGGAGACACGATTTGTCCAGGCTGTGGGCAGACGGTGATTCGACGCCAGCGCCTGCACTTCACCGAAACGGCAATCAGCGGCCAGTGCTGCAAATACTGCCGGCATGAAATAGCCGGTGTCGGCCTCGGGCTCTGAAAGGTACAGTCATGTCCATTGATCGCAGCAACCCGCGCAACCCCGCCGCAGATATCGACAGCATGTTCCTTGATCGCTGGTCGCCGCGAGCATTTGAGCCGACCCCTTTAACGCAGGCCCAGATCGACAGCCTGTTCGAGGCGGCTCGCTGGGCACCTTCATGCTTCAATGCACAGCCGTGGCTGTTCATTTATGCCGCCAGCGAAGCGGACCGTGAACGATTCATGCCGGCATTGTTGGAGGGAAACCAGCTCTGGGTCAAAAATGCTTCATTGATTATCTATCTCTTGTGCCGACGAAATTTCAGTCATAATGACAAAGAGAACCGGCATGCGCCTTTCGACGCCGGCGCGGCATGGATGTCGCTGGCCCTCCAGGCTCGCAAGCTTGGCCTGCA
>JAFDBW010000095.1 GCA_019313105.1 Deltaproteobacteria bacterium
CATCACCAACGAGATCAAGAACAAGATCCTGGACAATGCAAAAGATGTCGACCTGGCAATCGTCGAAGTCGGTGGCACGGTCGGCGACATCGAATCCCTGCCTTTTCTCGAAGCCATACGCCAGTTTCGTACCGATCTCGGCCCTGAAAATGTCATCTATCTGCATCTGACCCTGGTGCCATACATTCCGACGGCAGGTGAATTGAAAACCAAGCCGACCCAGCACAGCGTCAAGGAGTTGCGTGAAATCTGTATCGAGCCGGCAATCCTGCTCTGCTGTTGTGAGCGAGAATTACCATGCGACATGAAGAGCAAGATCGCCCTGTTCTGTAATGTTCCCGAAGAAGCGGTTATTACGGCCCGTGATGTTGAAACAATCTACGAAGTGCCGCTGGCTTTCCACGAACAGGGCCTCGATGAGCGGATCGTCGACTATCTGAACATCTGGACCAAGAGCCCGGATCTGAGCGCCTGGGAGAGGATTGTCAAGCGGGTCAAGGAACCGGCCGGAGAGACGACGATTGCGATCGTCGGGAAATATGTCGAACTGACCGAAAGTTACAAGTCGCTCTCGGAGGCCTTGACGCATGGCGGGATCGGTAATGATTGCCGGGTCCAGTTAAAATATGTTGATTCCGAAGCACTGGAACGCCATGGAATCGGCACCACGTTCAATGACGTCGACGGCATCCTGGTCCCGGGGGGGTTCGGTGAACGGGGCAGCGAAGGGAAGATCGCCGCAATCCGCTTCGCCCGTGAGAATAAAATCCCCTTCTTCGGTATCTGTCTTGGTATGCAGATGGCGGTTGTCGAGTTCTCCAGATCGGTCTGTGCGATCGAGGAGGCTTATTCCAGTGAGTTCAAGGAAGACGCCAAGAACCCCGTGATTCACATAATGGAAAAACAGAAGTCGGTAAAGGGCAAGGGCGGAACAATGCGCCTGGGAGCCTATCCCTGTTCGCTCAAGGACAAGACCCTGGCCCGTCGGATTTACGGCCAGAAAGACATTGGCGAACGGCATCGCCACCGCTTCGAGTTCAATAATGCTTATCGGGAGAAGTTGGAGAAATGCGGACTGATCCTGTCCGGAGTTTATCCGGAGGAGAATCTAGTGGAAATTGTCGAGATTGACGATCACCCGTGGTTCCTGGGTTGTCAATTCCATCCTGAGTTCAAATCCCGGCCAATGTCGCCACACCCGCTTTTTGAATCTTTCGTCGGCGCCTGTTTCAAGGCCCGTCGGGAGCAGGATGACTCATGATGAGAAGCCTCGCTCTCGGTTCGTTCTCAATCGGTGGTGATAATCCTTTGGTCCTGATCGCAGGACCATGTGTTCTGGAAAACCAGGCGCACGCCCTGTCTCTCGCCGAGGCCTTACAGGATATCGCCCTACGGGTCGGTGTTGGTTTAGTTTTTAAAGCCTCCTATGATAAGGCCAACCGCACTTCGGTGACATCTTATCGCGGTCCGGGCCTCGATAAGGGATTACAGATCCTGCAAATCGTCAAGGAGAAAACCGGCCTGCCGATACTGTCTGACATCCACGACGTCTCCCAGGTTAAACCTGCAGCGGCAGTTCTTGACATCCTTCAGATCCCGGCATTCCTCTCGCGACAGACCGACCTGCTGGTCGCTGCAGGTGAATCGGGCAAGGTCGTCAATATCAAGAAAGGTCAATTCCAGGCTCCCTGGGACATTGAGAATGCCATTGGCAAGGTCCTTTCGACGGGGAATGATCAGATTCTGCTGACCGAACGCGGGTCAAGTTTCGGCTACAATAACCTGGTGAGTGATATGCGCTCGCTGGTCATTATGCGACAGACCGGCTACCCGGTTGTTTTTGACGCCACGCATTCGGTGCAGTTGCCGGGTGGTGCCGGCTCTGCCTCGTCAGGGCAGCGTGAATTTGTCGCACCCCTGTCCCGCGCGGCTGTAGCGACTGGTGTCGATGCCCTGTTTTGGGAGGTCCACGAAAATCCCGCAAAGGCTCTCTGTGATGGGCCGAACAGCCTGCAACTCGATTCAGTCGAAGGACTTCTCAGGCAGATGCTTGCTCTTGATAAAATCGTCAGGTGAACATGAACAATTACAACGAAATCCTGGAATCCGCCAGTAAAGTGATCAGAATCGAGGCCGAAGCTATTGAAACCCTGGCGAAACGCCTCGACGAAAACTTTGCCAAGGCTGTCCTGATGATCCTGGATTGCCCCGGCCGGGTGGTTGTCACCGGAATGGGCAAGTCCGGCCTGATCTGCCAGAAAATGGCAGCGACCATGGCTTCAACCGGGACTCCTGCCATATTCCTGCATCCGGCTGAAGGGGTCCATGGCGACCTTGGCATGCTGATGAAGGGCGATCTCGTGATCGCCGTTTCCAACTCGGGTGAAACGGAGGAGATCGCGCGCATTCTGCCGATTATCAAGCGCATGGGGCTGCCTCTCATCGCTATGGCCAGCAGCCCCGGCAGCACCCTTGGCCGGGCCGGGGACGTTTTTCTGGATATTTCGATTAAAGAAGAGGCTTGTCCGTTACAGCTGGCTCCGACGGCGAGTACCACGGTCACTCTTGCAATGGGCGACGCCCTTGCCGTTGCGCTACTCCTGCAGAGAGGTTTTCGTGAAGAGGATTTCGCCCTCTATCATCCCGGTGGCGCCCTCGGCAAACGCCTCTTGCTGAGGGTTGAAGATCTGATGCATGTTGGGGTTGATATTCCGACGGTCAACCTGAACACGCCGCTCAAGGATGCCCTCTACGAAATTTCCAGCAAGAAGTTGGGCATTACCGGGGTAGTCGATGAACGGGGCGGGCTGGTCGGCGTGTTTACCGACGGTGATTTGCGGCGTACGATCGAACAGGGCATCGAGGTGCTGAACAAACCAATTTGTGAGATCATGGGTGGCAAGCCAAAACGGATTTTGCGGACCAATCTGGCAGCGAAAGCGTTGCAGCGTATGGAAGAGCATAAAATTACTTCGCTGTTTGTTTTCGAAACTGAAGAGGAACAGGTCCCGGTCGGGATCATCCATCTGCATGATTTACTCAAGGCCGGGGTGATCTGATGGCTGTTGACCTGAACAGGATCAAGCTGCTTTTGCTGGATGTTGATGGCGTTATGACCGACGGCCGGATTATTTATCTTAATGACGGTGGTGAGGCCAAGGCGTTTGATGTTAAGGACGGCCACGGGTTAAAACTGGTCCAGCGTGCAGGTATCAAGGTCGGCATCATCACTGGCCGCCAGTCAGACATTGTCGCGCGTCGGGCCGCAGAGTTGGGAATTGAACTGGTCTACCAGGGTGCCAAGGACAAGATGCAGCCGTTCATGGAAATTCTCGAAAAACTTGGCCTGAATGCCTCTGAGGTTGCTTATGTGGGCGATGATTTGGTTGACCTGCCGGTTATGCGGCTGGTCGGGTTTTCCGCAACCGTGGCCGATGCATCTGATGATATCAAGCCTTATGTCGACCTCGTCACAGGCAGGCCCGGTGGGCGTGGCGCGGTAAGGGAAGTCTGTGATCTCCTGCTCAAGCAATCCAGTCTCTGGACGTCGGTTACAAGCCGTTATTTCGAAGATTAATACTCATACAATTCTCATGCCAACTTACCATATTGAGCTTTACAGCTCTCGCTCCCGGGTGCTATAGTGACCCGCATCAATGAGCTACTTCAGACCTCGCAATTTTCTCCTTGTCCTGGCCCTGATCCTGGCTGTAATCCTGCTCGCAGTGATTGCAATGAGGTATCGCCCGGAGAACAATCTGCGGACGATTGTCAAGGCTTTGCCGGAGGGTATTGATGTATCGTTACAGGATATTGACTATACTCATATCGAAGAGGGCCGGGCCCGCTGGCGACTCGTGGCCACGCAGGTGGAACGCCAGGCCAAATCGAGCATCCTGGTTGTCAACAGTCCCCAGATGACTTTTTATGACGAGCAGGGAGAAGTCAAGGGTTCTCTACAGGCTGTCACCGGTGAGGTTAGCGAGGACTACCGGAAGGTTCAGTTGAACGATGAGGTGGTTCTGAAAAACACGTCGGGATACACCCTGTACACTGACCGGCTCACATATGATCACGATACGCAGACTGCCACCACAGACGCCCTGGTACGACTCGAATCGAAAGGTCTGCATCTGCAAGGGCGGGGCTTGGTTTTTCACATGCAGACAAAGCAGCTTCAGCTGAAGGAACAGGTTGAAGGTGTTTTTGAGCCCTGAATAACGGCAAGGATATCTTCATGACGAAATTGATTTTGAGCCTCGTTCTCACTGCCGTGTTTTTCCTGCCCGTCTCGATTTCTGCTGCGCCTGTCGATTCGACGCAGAGACGCGGCCCGATTCATGTGACCTCGGATCGCCTTGAAGCCGATGATCAGGCACAAACTGTAATTTTCTCCGGAAATGCCGTTGCGACCCAGGATGATGTGACGATTCACGGGGATCGCCTAACCATTAAGTATGTCGGAGAAGAGCGCGAGATCGTGCAGCTGATTGCCGATGGCCATGTCCGAATCGTGCAACAGGGAAAACTCGCCACAGGGGAGAAGGCGGTTTATTACAAGGGTGAAGAGCGTGTTGTCATGACCGGATCGCCAAAAGTCACGGAAGGTGAGAATTTTGTCGAGGGACAGGAGATTACGCTCTACCTGAACGAAAAGCGCAGCGTCGTTTCTGGCGGTGCCGGAGGTAGAGTGAATGCTGTTTTTACTCCCAAGTCGGAGGGAAACAAGTGAACCACACCCTGAGTGCTAGGAACCTGTCCAAGACCTACAAGCAACGGCATGTGGTTTCCGGGGTTGACTTCGAGCTCCATTCCGGTGAGGTCGTCGGACTGCTTGGTCCAAACGGTGCCGGGAAAACCACGTCGTTCTATATGGTCGTAGGGTTGGTCAAGCCTGATCAGGGCAATGTGTGCCTGGATAAAGACGACCTGACCAGCATGCCGATGTATCAACGCGCCAGAATGGGGATCTCGTACCTGCCACAGGAAGCATCGGTATTCAGAAAGTTGACCGTTGAGCAGAACCTGCTGGCGATTCTCGAAACAGTGGAGAGATCGAAAGCGGTTCAGCAGCAGCGCAAAGATCAGTTGCTGGAAGATTTTCGTTTGACGCATGTCGCAAAATCTTTTGGCTACGCTTTGTCTGGCGGTGAAAGACGTCGGATTGAGATTGCCAGGGCGCTGGTTCTCGCCCCCAAATTCATACTTCTCGATGAACCATTTGCCGGAATAGATCCGATTGCGGTCCTGGATATTCAGGAGATTATCGGCAATCTGAAAGAGCGCCGGATCGGTGTCCTGATATCCGATCATAATGTTCGCGAAACTTTGGGCGTATGTGACAGGGCCTATATCCTCAATCAAGGCTGTATCCTCGAGCATGGTGCCCCTGATCTAATAGCTGAAAGCCCGAAAGCAAGGGCCATCTACCTTGGAGAGAAATTTCGTCTTTAGTCCGCGCTTTACAACGGCCATTGGCCGGACCTTGACTTGCGCAGGCGTTTATTCGTTATGATGGTGACATGGCTTTAGAAATCAGACAACAACTCAAACTCAGTCAGCAGCTCGTCATGACACCGCAGCTGCAGCAGGCGATCAAGCTGCTGCAACTGTCGCGTATGGAGTTGATGGATGTCGTAAGAGAGGAGCTTGAGGAGAATCCTGTCCTCGAAGAGGGCCAGGAGACCCCTGAGGAAAAGGCCCAGTCGGAAGAGGAGCTGGCGGCAGAAAATACTGATGAGGCCGCACCCGAAGCCCTCAAGGAAATAGAAGGCGACGGCGATGGTATGGCCGATATCGACTGGAAGACTTACCTCGAGAGCTACAGCCTGGGTGGAACCACGGCCGACAGCTATGAAGACGACGAAGACCGCCCCTCCTATGAGAATCTCCTGACCAAAAAACCTTCGCTGACCGACCACCTGATGTGGCAGTTGGGTCTTTCGCGGCTGGAAAACCGGGAGCGAGAGGTCGCCGCGGAAATCATTGGCAACGTTGATGATGATGGTTACCTGCAGGTCTCGATAGAAGAATTGTCCGCTCAGATTGGTTGTGAACCTGAGCAGGCTGAAAAAGTCCTTACGGCAGTTCAGGATTTTGACCCCCCCGGGGTCGCCAGCCGCAGCCTCCAGGAGTGTCTGCTCAAGCAGGTTGAGCAGCTGGGCATGACGGAAGATGCTGTCGGCATTATTCTACGTGATCACATTAACGACCTGGAGAACCGTCGCTACCAGGTGATCGCTAGATGCCTCCAGATTCCGCTGGACGATGTCTTCAGCGCGGCCAAGTTCATCAGCAGCCTCGACCCCCGCCCCGGCAGCCAGTTCGGCCAAGAGGATGTGCATTACATTATTCCCGATATTTTCGTCTACAAGATCAGTGATGAATATATCGTGGTCTTGAACGATGAAGGTCTGCCCAATCTGAGGATCAACTCTTTTTACCGCAATGCCTTGTCCGGCGCTGAGCAGTTGGATGAAAAAGCCGGCGAATATATCCAGGAGAAACTGCGTGGTGCACTCTGGCTGATCAAGAGTATTCATCAGAGACAGAGAACAATCTACCGGGTCACCAAGAGCATCGTCAAGTTCCAGCGGGACTTCTTTGACCGGGGTGTTGAACATCTCAAGCCGCTGGTGCTGCGAGATGTTGCCGAGGACATCGAGATGCACGAGTCGACCGTTAGCCGTGTGACCACCAATAAATATGTTCAGACTCCGCAGGGCCTTTTCGAGTTGAAATACTTCTTCAACAGCGGCATCAACACGACGGGTGGCGATTCGGTCGCCTCGGAAAGTGTCAAGAGCAAGATCAAGGAGATTATAACGGCCGAAGATGCGCGCAAGCCTTTCTCGGACCAGAAGATCGTTGAAATTCTCCGCGGCCAGGGAATCGACATTGCCCGACGCACCGTGACCAAGTATCGCGAGATGCTGGGAGTCGGATCTTCAACACAAAGGAAACGCTTGTTTTAATCTTGCCATGGCGTTCTCCACGCCAGCGGGTATAATTAAGACAGTCGATCTTTTTCATAACCTTTATTCAGGAGGTAAGGAAACTATGCGCATTAATGTGACCTTTCGACATATGGACACGAGTGAGCCGGTACGCAACTATGTTGAAGAGAAACTGCCAAAGGTCAAAAAATACATTGATGAACCCGTTGAAGCCCAGGTGGTTTTGTCCGTCGAAAAGAAGATACGCCACAAGGCTGAAGTCACACTCACAGCCAAGGGAATCACCATAAAGGCGAGCGAAGAGACTACGGACATGTATGCCGCGATTGATGGTGTGCTGGACAAGCTTGATCGTCAGCTCAAGCGTTACAAGGACAAGATCAAAAAACATAAACCACTCGGCGGCCGCGAGCGCCGTGTAGAGGAAACGGTCTACGCTGCAGAGAGTATCGATGAAGGGCTTGCCGAACCAAGCATCATCAAAACTGACAGCTTCCATGTCAAGCCGATGTCAGTGGATGAGGCGGTTATGCAGATGGACCTTCTGGATAAAGAGTTCCTGGTCTTCACTGATTCGTCTTCCGAGGAGATAAATGTCGTTTATCGCCGTAAAGACGGTAATTATGGCTTGATTGTTCCGCAGGCCTGAGGCTATCTTTTACGGCAGGCGTTTTTCTGACGCCTGCCGTGGTTATCAATATTGAAGGGCGCGGGTTAATTTCAAGATGAAAATTTCGGAGTTGCTTGATCCTGCGGCGATTGTCGCAGAGCTGAATGGAACGGGCAAGAGAGACGTTCTGGCAGAACTCATAGATGCTCTGTTAAAGACGGATCCGAGCCTGTCCCGGGATGATGTGCTGAGAGTTTTGATGGAACGTGAACGCCTCGGTTCCACGGGGATCGGAGATGGTGTGGCGATTCCCCACGGTAAGCTGAAGGATATCGATCGACTCCTGATCTCGTTCGGCCTGAGCCGTCAGGGCGTCGATTTTGATTCCATGGATGGCAAGCCGGCACATCTCTTTTTCCTGTTGGTCGCTCCGGAGGAGTCTGTCGGTGTACACCTGAAGACCCTTGCCAGAATTTCCAAGCTGCTGAAAAGCACGGCGGTACGCGAACGCCTGCAGTCAGCAGTCGACAGCGTAGAAATCCACCGCATTATTTCTGAAGAAGAAGAGCACCTGTAACGGTTGGAGCTATGCCTCGTCTGAGCATTTCAGAGTTGCTGTCCGAGACGGAGGCCGGGCTTGATCTGGAGCTGTTGGCCGGAGAGCGTGGCTTGAGCCGCGTTGTGCAAGTGCCGAGGATTCAGAAACCGGGACTGGCCCTGGCAGGCTACACCAAGAACCTGCACCCTGATCGCATCCAGGTTCTCGGCGACACCGAGCTCAGCTATCTGGCTGAGCTGCTGCAAAGAGACCCGGCTAAGGCGAATGAGAATATCAAGACTCTCTGCTCACTTGGTATC
>JAFDBW010000096.1 GCA_019313105.1 Deltaproteobacteria bacterium
AGTACAAGGCCGGAGTGATCGACGAGCAGGAGCTGATGGTCTGCGAGGATCATGCTTGCCCGACTGCGGGTTCCTGCCAAGGCCTCTTTACCGCCAATACCATGGCAATCCTTACCGAGACTCTTGGAATGAGCCTGGTTCGTTGCGGTACCTCTCTGGCGGTCTCTTCGATGAAACGCCGGATCGCTTTTGCCAGCGGAGAACGTATTGTAAGCCTGGTTCGCGAACAGATAACTCCACGACAGATCATGACCCGCGCTGCGTTTGAAAACGCCATCCGGGTCGACCTGGCACTCGGCGGTTCGAGCAATACCGTACTGCACCTACTGTCGATAGCACATGAAGCCGGAGTTGAATTGCCCCTGGAGGACTTTGACCGTCTCGGTCGTGAGACCCCTCAACTGGCGTCAATGAACCCCGGCGGCAAGCATTTTATGGAAGACCTCGATGCGGCAGGCGGTGTTCCAGGCGTTCTTTACCAGTTACGTGGTCTTATCAGCGATAATCCAACCTTGACCGGTCCTACTGTAAAAGAGATCGTGGCCAGCGTCGCCTCCGTTGATGATGAGGTTATCCAGTCAGTCGATAAACCGGTCCGGGCCGAGGGTGGCCTGGCTATTCTGTTCGGCAACCTGGCGCCGCTTGGTTCGGTTGTAAAGCAATCTGGCGTTTCGCCACAGATGATGAATTTTGAAGGCACGGCCCGTTGCTTTGAGTCCGAGGAAGCGGCCATGGAAGCCCTGATGGGCGGCCAGGTTGTCGCCGGCGATGTCGTCGTGATTCGTTACGAGGGACCCAAGGGTGGTCCTGGCATGAGGGAGATGCTTGCCCCGACTGCGACTCTGATGGGTCTTGGTCTGGGTGACAGCGTCGCACTCATCACCGATGGCCGTTTCTCAGGTGGTACCCGTGGCCCATGCATCGGGCATATCTCCCCTGAAGCCGCGGAGGGCGGTACGATTGCCCTGGTTGAAGACGGTGACAAAATCCGTCTTGATATCCCGAATCGCAAGTTGGAACTGCTGATTGATGATGTGGTCCTTGCAGAACGCAGGTCAGCCTGGCAGGCACCGGAAGCAAAGATCAAGACCGGCTGGCTCGCCCGTTACGCCAAGGTCGTTACTTCGGCCAACACCGGAGCTATTTGTAAGTAGTCCGAATATTCAACCCGGCTCTTTACAGCGAGCCGTTTCGAGGAGGAAGAAGTGAAACTGACTGGCTCTAAGATACTGCTGGAATGTCTGCTCCAGGAAGGGGTCGATACGATCTTCGGCTATCCAGGCGGCACAGTCATCAATATTTACGATGACTTGATGGATTCACCGGTCAAGCACATTCTGACCCGTCATGAGCAGGCTGCAGTCCACGCCGCGGATGGCTATGCCCGGGCAACCGGCAAAGTGGGTGTCGCGATTGCCACCAGCGGCCCCGGTGCGACCAATACCATTACCGGGATTGCGACAGCCTACATGGATTCGATTCCCATGGTTGTAATCACCGGTCAGGTACCGACCCCGTTGATCGGTAATGATGCTTTCCAGGAAGCGGACGTGATCGGCTTGACCCGCCCGATTACCAAGCACAATTACCTGGTCAGGGATATCAAGGATCTGGCGGTGACTATGAAGAAAGCCTTCTATATCGCCCGTACCGGTCGTCCCGGCCCTGTCGTGGTCGACTTGCCGAAAGATGTCCAAATCGCCACGGCAAAGTTCGAATATCCCGAGACCGTCGAACTGCGTGGCTACAAGCCGACCTATAGCGGCAATATGCGCATGGTCGAAAAAGCCGCAAAAATGATCCTGTCGGCGAAAAAGCCGGTTCTCTATGTCGGTGGTGGCGCTTCTTTGACTGACGCCCATGGTGAACTTCTGGAACTCGCTGAAATGATCCAGGCTCCGGTTACAACCACACTGATGGGAATGGCCAGCTTTCCGACACAACACGATTTATCCCTAGGTATGCTCGGCATGCACGGGACCTACTATGCCAACATGGCGGTCACCAACTCCGACTTGCTGATTGCTTTGGGGGCGCGTTTTGACGACCGGGTCACCGGCAAGATTGCCACATTTGCCCCGCATGCAAAGATTATTCATGTCGATATCGATCCGACCTCGATCAAGAAGAATGTGCGCGTCGATCTGCCAATCGTCGGGGACTTGCGTAACGTGTTGAAAAAGCTCAACAATAAAATTGCCGAACACAAAGACGAAATTGAATCGATGCATAGCGCGCTGAAGCCCTGGCATGATGAGATTTCCGGCTGGCGCAAAGATCAGCCGATGACTTACAAGAGCTCCAAAGTCGAGATCAAGCCACAGTTTGTCATCGAAAAACTGCGCGAATTGTCCAACGATGATGCCATCGTTACCACAGAAGTCGGCCAGCACCAGATGTGGGCGGCCCAGTTTTTCAATTTCACTCAGCCGCGGACTTTTCTTTCCTCTGGCGGCCTTGGGACCATGGGTTATGGCTTGCCTGCTGCACTTGGCGCCCAGGCGGCCTTCCCAAAACGCCAGGTGATCGACATCTCCGGTGACGGCTCATTTCAGATGAACTCACAGGAATTGGCAACCCTGGTACAGTACCGTTTGCCAGTCAAAATTGTCATCCTTAACAATAACTTCCTTGGTATGGTGCGGCAGTGGCAGCAGCTTTTCTTCGATAAACGCTACAGCCAGACCTGCATGGAGCTGCCGATCGATTTCGTCAAGCTGGCGGAGGCCTATGGGGCAACCGGTCTGAGGGCAACCAAACCGGACGAGGTTGAAGATGTGGTCAGGCAGGCCTTCGAAACACCCGGCCCGGTTATCATGGAGTTCAAGATCTCTCGCGAAGAGAATGTCATGCCGATGGTCCCTGCTGGTGCCGGTATCAATGAGATGTTGCTGAGAACTGCTTGACCTTTTGATAGCGTCTGGATATCGATGGTATCAAACCAACGCAGCACAACACCTGCAGCGTCATGCAACAACACGGCAGGGGCGATCAATGCGCACTTTTGAGGAGTTAATGTAATGCGACATACAATTTCTGTGCTGGTAGAGAATGAATTCGGTGTTCTATCGAGGGTTTCCGGACTTTTTTCAGGCCGGGGATTTAATATCGAGAGTCTGTCCGTTGCGCCGACGCTAGATCCAACCATTTCACGCATGACGATCGTCACGAGCGGCGACGACAGGATTCTCGAACAGATCAACAAGCAGTTGAACAAGCTGATCGACACGATCAAGATCATTGATTTCACCGGCGAAGATTTTATCGAGCGTGAAATGGCGTTGATAAAAGTGACCGCGGATGAAAATTCCAGGGCCGAGATTTTGAGGATTGCCGATATCTTCCGCGGCAAGATTGTTGATGTCACGCCAAAATGCTACACGGTAGAAGTCACCGGTTCACCGGTCAAGGTCAACGCCATCATCGATCTGCTGCGGCCTATGGGAATCAAGGAGTTGGTTCGTTCCGGGCCGGTTGTTCTTGGCCGTGGTCCGAAAGGTTGGAAGTCCGGCTGAGCGTGGTTGCCAGAGCGTAGAGACAACTGTGCCCCGGCCATAAAAATGTTGGCCGGGACATTTCATTATGGTACTATCGTCAGCTATTTAAACTAATAAAAACCCTGTAAGGAGGAAATCGTGAAGGTTTATTACGATAAGGACGCTAATCTTGACATTGTCAAAGGTAAAAAAATTGCTGTGATCGGTTACGGTAGCCAGGGCCATGCCCATGCCAACAATCTTAAAGAAAGTGGTATGGATGTTATTGTCGCCGAATACCCAAAAGGCGGTGACAACTGGACCAAGGCTGAAAAAGCTGGTCATGCGGTTATGATGACTGCGGATGCTGTCAAGGCAGCCAGTGTTATCATGATTCTGCTTCCTGATGAGATGCAGGCGGATATTTACAACGAGCAGATCGCTCCTCATATCAACCCGGGCAGCTATGTCGGTTTTGCCCACGGTTTCAATATCCATTACAACCAGATTGTTCCTGCCGAGGATATCAACGTTTTCATGGTGGCGCCTAAAGGTCCTGGTCATACTGTTCGTAACGAGTATGTCAACGGCGGTGGTGTCCCTTGCCTGATCGCTATTGAGAAGGATCCTTCCGGCGATACCAAGGAAGTTGCGCTCGCTTATGCCTCTGGAGTTGGTGGTGGTCGTTCCGGAATCATTGAAACCTCTTTCCGTGAAGAAACGGAAACGGACCTGTTCGGTGAGCAGGCTGTCCTTTGTGGTGGCGCTACGGCCCTGGTGCAGACTGGCTTTGAAGTGCTTGTGGAAGCAGGCTATGCCCCGGAAATGGCTTATTTCGAGTGCTTGCACGAACTGAAGCTAATTGTTGATCTCCTCTATGAAGGCGGCATCGCCAATATGCGCTATTCGATCTCCAACACAGCTGAATTCGGTGATTTTACTCGTGGCCCACGGATTATCAACGAAGACACTAAAGATGAAATGCGCCAGATCCTGTCTGAGATCCAAACTGGTGAGTTCGCCCGTGAATGGATTCTTGAAACCAAGGCGAACAAGCCGGTTCTGAATGCTCTTCGCCGGCTTGGCGCCGAGCACCCGATTGAAGAAGTCGGTGATCGTCTGCGTGGCATGATGAGTTGGATCGGTAAAGACAAACTGGTTGATAAAACCAAAAACTAATTAAACTTTTTCCTGAAATTCTGGATCAACCGATGACGTTTCCGCACGGGAACGAGTTAATTGACTCAAGGGCGGAGGCCGATGCCCCCGCCCTTTAACTTTTGGGTGACCAATTATGCGCAACCGACATCAGCCAATAGCTGTAGAAGGTTATCCTTTTATCGCGGTTTTCGCTTTTTTGACGCTATTGTTTAACGGCTTTGGTTGGTATTGCCTGACAACCATCAGTCTTGGGCTGACTCTTTTTACAGTTTACTTCTTCCGTAATCCCGAACGTACTCCGCCTGATGACGTCAAAGCAATCGTCGCGCCCGCAGACGGCAAGGTCATCTTCGTCGGCAAGGTTCCCGAGAATCGTTATTTTGACGGTCAGGAGGTGACCAAAGTCAGTATCTTCATGAACGTTTTTAACGTTCATGTCAACCGTGTGCCGTTCAACTGCACTGTCCTTGACCAGTTCTACAATAAGGGACGATTTCTGAATGCTTCTCTGGATAAGGCCAGCCTCGAAAACGAACAATCCGGGATGTTGCTTGAAACGGAAACCGGCATCAAGGTCCTCTGCGTGCAGATCGCCGGTCTAGTCGCACGTCGGATTGTTTCCTACCCGGAAAATGGAGATCAACTGAAGAGAGGGCAGCGCTATGGCCTGATCCGTTTCGGTTCGAGGGTCGACCTGTATTTCCCCGATGGTGTTGAAGTGCTGGCAAGGATTGGCGACAAGGCAGTCGCCGGCGAATCGGAGTTGGGATTCCTGCCATGAGTCGTCTCGGTGGTTCGTATGACCGTCGTGAAAGTCTGAAGCGGGGAGTTTACCTCCTGCCGAACCTCATTACCACGGGGGGCCTGTTCGCGGGGTTTTACGGCATTGTGGCGACGATGAATGGAGACTACCAGATCGCCGCATGGTTTATTCTCATCTCGGCGGTTTTTGATGCACTGGATGGCAAAGTGGCTCGACTGACAGGAACCACAAGCCGTTTCGGAGTGGAATACGACTCTCTTGTCGACGTGGTTTCTTTCGGGGTCGCACCAGGGCTGCTCATGTACTCCTGGGCTCTGCAATCTTTCGGCAAGTTCGGCTGGCTTGCTGCATTTCTCTATGTCGTCTGTGGCGCGCTGCGCCTGGCGCGTTTCAACATTCAGGTCAATACTGTTGAATCCCGTCGGTTTGTCGGTCTGCCGATCCCGGCCGCTGCCGGGATGGTCGCCTCGTGTGTTTTGCTTTTCTACCATCTTGGTGGCTCGGGAACGATCAGGAAAGTCTCTGTCGTCCTGCTGATTTACGTTTTGGCATACCTGATGGTCAGCAATCACAGTTATCATTCCTTCAAAGACCCGGAACTGGTGAAGCGCCAGCCTTTCAGTTTCTTGGTTCTGGCGATTATCTTTATCATCGTGATTGTCGCAGAGCCGGAAATCATGCTCTTCAGCATGGCCTTGCTTTATACGGCTTCGGGACCAATTAGCAGTGTTATAAAATACTTTAGGCGAAAAACTCCGGAAGACAAATCCCCTGTGGATGATATCGTGCCAGATTTGAAGGATGGCGCCCATGATGATAAAAATCATCAGATATCTTGACAATGTCTCAGGATTGCTGTTTTATTAAACAAGATTTTTAAAAGCGTTGAGAAGGAAGAGTAGGGTCTGACGCTGTCACAGAGAACCGGTGGTGCTGCGAACCGGTACAGAATACGACCTGAACTGGCCTTGGAGCTGCAGACGTCAAAGGGACACGACCTGTAAATGTGTCCTGAGTAATTTCTGCCGTGAGCCTGCGTAAATGGTCAATTGAGGATTCCGCCAAAACGGGGTCAAACAGGGTGGTACCGCGAAGCTTAGCTCTCGCCCCTGATCGGGTGGGAGCTTTTTATTTGCGCAGCATAAACTTTTGAAAGGGGGTGGTTCTGTGGAATCCGACATGAGTGACCTGGAGCTGTTGTTGGTATGTCAATTCTCTGAAGGATATGGGATGAAGGAACCGTTCCCGACAGACAAGATTTCAATCTAAATGGCAGAGGAGGCCATGATGAGCAAAATGAAGACAATAAAGATTTTTGATACGACCCTGCGTGATGGTGAGCAATCACCGGGTGCGAGCATGAACATCGAGGAAAAATTGCGTATTGCCAGCCAGCTAGAAAAACTCAATGTCGATGTGATCGAGGCAGGTTTCCCGATTGCCTCTGACGGTGATTTCGAGGCTGTCAAGAAGATTGCACAGACCATCAAAGGGCCGGAAATTGCCGGTCTTTGCCGTGCCAATTTCAAGGACATCGATCGTGCCTGGGATGCCCTCAAGTATGCCGGGGAGCGGGGTCGCATCCATACGTTCATCGCGACATCCGATATACACATGGAGCGTAAACTGCAGATGAAGCCGGCCAAGGTCAAGGAAACAGCGATCAAGGCAGTCAAACATGCTGCGGCTTACACGCCCAACGTCGAGTTCTCCTGTGAGGATGCGGTCCGCACCCGTCTTGATTTTCTTGCAGAAATGGTCGAGGCCGTCATCGATGCCGGGGCGACAACGGTTAATATCCCGGATACGGTCGGCTACGCGATCCCTTTCGAGTTCTTTAATATTATCAAGTACCTGAAAGACAATGTACCCAATATCGACAAGGCCGTCCTGTCTGTACATTGTCATAACGATCTCGGCCTTGCCGTGGCCAATTCGCTGGCTGCTATCCAGGCAGGTGCTGGGCAGGTCGAATGTACGATCAACGGTATCGGTGAGCGAGCCGGCAACTGCTCACTGGAAGAAGTTGTCATGGCCTTGCGCACGCGCCGTGACATCATGCCTTATTTGAACAATATCAAAACCGAGCATATCTTTGCGGCCAGTCGCCTGCTCTCGACCATCACCGGGATTGTTGTCCAGCCCAACAAGGCCATTGTTGGCGCCAACGCCTTTGCCCATGAGGCCGGGATCCACCAGCACGGTGTGTTGATGGACAAAGAAACCTACGAGATCATGACACCCGAGTCGATCGGCCTCAATACCAACAAATTGGTGCTCGGCAAACATTCCGGCCGGCACGCTTTTGTTGCCAGGCTGCATGAACTCGGTTATGACTTGCCCAAGGAAGATATCGAAAAGGCTTTCGTGCGGTTCAAGTCGCTGGCGGACCGAAAGAAAGAGATCTTTGATGAGGACCTCGACGCCATCGTCGCCGACGAGATCATCCGGGTTCCGGAAGCTGTCAAGTTGATGCAGATGAACGTCTCCTCCGGTTCCTTTGCGGCGCCGACTGCAACGGTCGAGCTTGAGGTCAAAGGCAAGGTAAAAAAAGCTGCTGTTATGGGTGATGGTCCTGTCGATGCAACGTTCAAGGCGATTAAGAAGCTCACCAGGATGGAGCCGTATCTGGTCAACTTCTCCGTCGGCTCAATTACCGGTGGCACTGATGCGCTGGGTGAATGCACTGTTCGTCTGGAGTATGAGGGTCATGAAGTTTTGGGGCAGGGTGCCCACTCCGATATCATCGTTGCCAGTGCCAAGGCTTATATCAACGCACTCAACAAGGCCTTGGATGTCACACAGCGTACCCGGGTCGAAATCTAGAGCGGCTCAATATTTCGCCGGCAGGGCTTCCCTGCCGGCGATTTTTTAGTTAATATGCACGGATTCTTTTCCGTGCTTACTTTTATCCTGAGGAGCCATTATGGGTCAGACAACAGCAGAAAAAATATTCGCTGCGCACCTGCGCGACGAGCCATTCCAGGGGACCAAGGTTCTGGACATCGACCGGGTGCTCTGCCATGAGATTACAACGCCGGTCGCGATCGCCGATCTTGAATGGCGTGGCAAGGACCGGGTTTTTGATGCGTCCAAAATCAAGGCGGTTATTGATCACGTAACTCCGGCCAAAGACAGCAAGACGGCTCTTCAGGCAAAAATTCTGCGTGACTGGGCCCGCCGCCATGAGATCAAGGATTTCTTTGATGTCGGCCGCAACGGTGTCTGCCATGCCATCTTCCCGGAAAAAGGCTATATCCGCCCAGGCTTTACGGCCATTATGGGCGATTCGCACACCTGCACGCATGGTGCGTTCGGGGCTTTTGCCGCCGGGGTCGGTACCACAGACCTTGAAGTCGGCATCCTGAAAGGTGTCTGCGCCTTCCGTGAGCCGAAGACAATCCGGGTCAACCTGAACGGAAAGCTTCCTGGCGGTGTTTATGCCAAGGACGTCATCCTCTTCGTCATAGGCCAGCTCGGGGTCAATGGCGCGACGGACCGGGTCATCGAATTCCATGGACCGGTCGTCGAGACAATGAGTATGGATGCACGTATGACCTTGTGCAACATGGCTATTGAAGCGGGCGGGACCTGTGGCATCTGCCAGCCTGATATGGTCACGGTTGAATACCTCTGGCCCTTTATTGGAGAAGAATATGCGAGCAAGGCGGAAGCCCTTGCCGATTTCCAGAACTGGGTTGCCGATACGGATGCCGGTTATGACAAAGTCCTTGATTTCGATGTCTCCGCTCTTGAGCCCCAGGTAACCTATGGGTTCAAGCCTGACTGTGTGAAGTCTGCCAAGGAGATGGCAGGCACAAAGGTGGATCAGGTTTATATCGGGACCTGCACCAATGGCCGGATCGAGGACCTTCGTCAGGCCGCTGCGGTTCTCAAGGGCCGTACGGTTGCTGACTCGGTCCGCGGGATTGTCTCTCCGGCGACGCCAAAGATTTTCCAGGAAGCCCTGGCAGAAGGTTTGATCCAGATATTTATGGACGCTGGTTTCTGTGTCACCAACCCGACCTGTGGTGCCTGCCTCGGCATGAGCAACGGTGTCCTGGCCGAAGGAGAAGTCTGCGCTGCGACCAGTAACCGCAACTTCAGCGGACGTATGGGCAAGGGCGGCATGGTTCACCTGATGAGCCCATCGACAGCTGCCGCGACGGCAATTACCGGCGTCATCACTGATGCCAGAAGCTTCTAATCAAGGAGAGAAACATGAAAAAGACATTTGGTGGTCCGTCGATCTTCCTTGATCGAGGCGATATTAACACGGATGAAATCATTCCCGCCAAATACCTCACCGAGGTGACCAAGGAGGCGCTCAAGCCTTATTGTCTTGAAGACCTGTCTCTCGACGGGTTTGACCCGAAAGGTGAGAAATTGGCGAATGCACGTGTCATAGTGACGCGTGATAACTTCGGCTGTGGCTCGTCTCGCGAGCACGCTCCCTGGGTCTTCGAGGTCAACGATATCCATACCGTGATCGCAGAGAGCTACGCCCGAATCTTCCGGCAGAATATGTTCAACTGCGGGATGCTGGCCATTGAGCTGCCGAAAGAGCAGATCGACAAACTGTTTGCCCTCGAACAGGGCAGCGGTGACGTTGATATTGCCATCAACCTTGCTGAGCAGGAGATTGTCGCTCGTGGCAATGGCATCGAAGAGTCCTGTCGTTTTGAAATCAGCCCCTTTGACAAGGCTCTGGTTGAAGCAGGTGGCTGGGTTGAGTATGCTGACGCGCGCTACTGATTCCAAAGGTCTTTAGCGAAACTTCTTGCCTAAGGCCGGATGAGCAATCCCTCAAGCCGTGCTTGTCGTGTGAATCCTTGACATTTAGCTGGCTTGGATGTTAAAAGCGCGAGTCTTTTACAAATTATCAAAATTCTGGAGGATAGCATGCAACAGACATTCGCAATCATCAAGCCCGACGCCTTTGCCGCCGGCAATGCCGGCAAGATCATGGCCCGCATTTATGCGGAAGGTTTCAAGGTGGTCGGCATCAAGAAACTCTACATGAGCAAGGTTGAGGCCGAAGGCTTCTACTACGTGCACCGGGAGCGTCCTTTCTTCGGTGAGCTGACCGATTTCATGAGCAGCGCCCCTTGCATTGTCATGGTCCTTGAAGCCGAAGGCGCTATCAAGAAATGGCGCGACCTGATGGGCGCAACCAACCCGTCTGAAGCCGAGCAAGGAACCCTGCGCAAGGAGTTCGGCTCCAGTATCGGTGAGAACGCCACGCACGGTTCCGATGCACCGGAAACAGCAGCTTTCGAAATCCCTTACTTTTTCTCGGGACTGGAACTTCTTTAAGGGAAGTCAGCGAGGAAAGACTTGAGTCACCAGGGGCCCTTCGGTACAATCCGAAGGGTCTTTTTTTGCTCTGGGTATGCTTTGCCACCAGTAGGCTTATAAGTGAAGAATCAAATAATGACACCTGTAAAAGTTGACCTGAAAAATCTGAGCCCCGATGCACTTGTTGAATTCCTTGCCGGAATGGGCAAGGAAAAATTTCGTGCCGGGCAGATAATGCGCTGGATTTACCAGCGCGGTGTGACCGATTTTGCAGAGATGACCGACCTGGCCAAAACGTTCCGTGACGAATTGGGGGAAAGGTCTTATGTTTCGAAATTTACTCCGGCAGCTGTTGAGGTCAGCGCTGACGGTACCCGCAAGTTTCTCTTCCGCCTGGACGACGGCAAGAGTATCGAAACAGTGCTTATCCCGATGGAGGGTGAGCGCAACACTCTCTGCATCTCTACCCAGGTGGGCTGTGCCATGCAGTGCTCCTTTTGCCTGACCGGAAGCTACGGGCTGGAGCGTAACCTCACAGCGGCAGAAATCGTCAACCAGGTTTGTGCCGTGCGCGAAGCGCACGCCGTAGACAATATTGTCCTGATGGGGATGGGCGAACCGTTGCATAACCTGGACAATGTCGTGGATGCCCTGCATATTCTTTATGCCTCAACCGGTTTTGATTACGGACCGCGCAAGGTGACCTTATCGACTTCGGGTCTGGTGCCGGAGATGTGTGAGCTCGGTCGACGGATCAAGGTCAACTTGGCGGTCTCCCTCAACGCAACCACCGATGACGTTCGCAATGAACTGATGCCTGTCAACCGCCGATACCCCATTAAGGCGTTGATGGAGGCCTGCCGGACGTTTCCGCTGGCACCGAGGCAGAGGATTACCTTCGAGTACATTCTGATCCAGGGAGTCAATGACAGCCAGGCTGATGCCAGGCGCCTGGTCAAACTGCTGCATGGGATCAAAGCCAAGGTCAACCTCATACCTTTTAATGAGCACGCCGGTTCAGAATACAGGAAACCGACCGATGCAGCCATGCGTGCTTTTCAAACCTACCTGCTGGACCGGCAGATTGTGGCTGTTCGCAGGGCTGGCAAGGGACAGGATATCTCTGCTGCCTGCGGGCAATTGAAGGGGAAGCTTGAAAAGACACTTTAAAGATATAAGGTCATTGTATCTACATTGCTGGAGGATAAAGGTATGGAACAGATGACAGTTGGTGTGATTGGCGGCAGCGGCCTGTATGAAATTGAAGGCCTTACGGACATTGCAGAGGTCAGTATCGATACGCCTTTCGGGGCTCCCAGCGACGTCTTTATTACGGGGATGCTGGGCAATGTCAGGATGGTTTTCCTGCCGCGTCACGGGCGTGGCCATCGCTACCTTCCGTCCGAGGTGCCATACCGGGCCAATATCTACGGTATGAAAAAACTCGGTGTCCAGAGAATCATCTCTGTGTCTGCCGTGGGCAGCATGAAAGAAGAGATTGTGCCGGGACATATTGTTATCCCTGACCAGTTTTTTGATCGGACTCAGGGGAAAAGAGCTTCAACGTTCTTCGGCCAGGGTGTTGCAGGTCACGTCCAGTTTGCTGACCCGGTTTGCCCGGAACTTGTTGGAGTCCTGTGCGAGGCCGGCCAGTTTGTCGGGGCAACCGTGCATAAGGGGGGCACTTATCTCTGCATCGAGGGCCCGAATTTCTCGACACGGGCCGAATCAACAATTTATCGTGGCTGGGGAGTTGATATCATCGGCATGACCAATCTCCCGGAAGCTCGCCTGGCGCGAGAGGCGGAGATCTGCTATGGCACAGTTGCCTTGGCTACCGATTACGACTGCTGGCATGACGGTCACGATGATGTCACGGTAGAGGCTGTGCTGGAGATTATCCGCCAGAATGTCGCGATGGCGCGCAATATCATCAAACATGCGGCAGGAGCGCTAAGCTCGCAGCCCCGATGCACTTGTGGCGAGTCGTTGAAGTACGCAATCATGACGGATCGTGACTTGATTCCGGCACAGACCAGGGAGGACCTGGAACCGATTCTGGGAAAATACCTGGATTAGACGAACAGCGTGATTGCTTAAAAGCTATAGATTTGCTTAAATGATAAATCCCTGTTATTTCAAATAAAAAGGAATTGTATGGATATCCTGGTAGTTGGGTCTGTTGCGTTCGATAGTATAGAAACACCCTTCGGCAAAGGAGATGATGTCCTGGGTGGGTCCGCAACCTACTTTTCAACGGCAGCAAGTTTTTTTACCGGCGTTCAACTGGTTGCTGTAGTCGGTGATGATTTCCCTGATGAACCGCGGCAATTCCTGACGTCTCGTGGCGTCGACCTGGCGGGCTTGCAGACCCGTCCCGGCGAAACTTTTCGATGGAAGGGTCGCTATGGTTATGATCTCAATGAAGCACATACCCTGGAAACCCACCTGAATGTTTTTGAGACATTCCATCCACAGCTCCCGGAACCCTATCGTAAGGCAGAATACGTTTTCCTGGCCAACATAGATCCTGAACTCCAGCTGGAAGTCCTACGCCAGGTCGAAAGGCCGAAATTGATTGCCTGCGATACGATGAATTTCTGGATCGAGGGCAAGCGCGACGCCCTGGTCAACACTCTCGGGC
>JAFDBW010000097.1 GCA_019313105.1 Deltaproteobacteria bacterium
CATGGCAATCCCGTCGCAAACCCCCGGGATACCGAAAATAAAGGAGTGCCCTCCACCTGTGTGGACACCTTTTTCGATGAAACGCTCAAGATCGCGCATGCCCGTATGACCCGGGATCAAATCTGTGAAAGATGAGGCAATCCCGATAAAGGGTTTTCCCATCTCCTCCTGCGGGACACCTGTCCCCTTCAATAAGGCCCGATGCGGTGTACGTTCAAATCCCTGGGTGATGGCACTGCTACGTTTCTGGGTCATTTGCTCTCTCTCCTCCTGGACAATAACTCTGTTCTATCGATCAAGATATCCGCTCTTTATACCCGCGTAAAACCCCTAGGTAAACGGCAAAAACAAAAAAACCGAATGTTTCTTCACCGGCGTGGCCATTCGTTGCAGATAAACAAAACAGGGGCCGAAAACCGGCCCCTGCAGAATCTGTAATGTCGCAAATGTTTACTGACGGTAATCTCGAAGGATGACTTCCATTTCGTCTTTACCAGCCAGCTTCAGCTTCTGTATTTTTTTCCGCTCGAAATCTTCCTCGGGGGTCAGGTAGTTTCTCTCATCCAGGTCCTGGAGCTGTTTTTCAAATAACAAGTGTTGTTCATGCAGCTTTCTGAATCTTGGGTTTTCTTCACTCAAGCGTTGGATCAAATCCATGTCATTCTCTGCCATGAGCACCTCCTGAGTTGGTAAGAATAAAATATACGAACGGTACGTAAAAAATAACGAACGGGCCACCGGGTTGTCAACCAGTATTCCCCGATTTTTTCTTGTTATGCAAATTAAGTTCGGCTTCCGAAGGCCGAAGGTAATTGGGCAGCAATTCATCTGCCGTGCATGTGCGTCCTGCCTCCCACTTCCGCAGGGCCAGAGCGGCCGCTCCAGCAGCGCGTGGCAGGTTCATAAATGCTGGCGCGAAATGCGCCCGACCACCCAGTTTCCTGACGATCAAAGTTCTATATAGCTGAGCACCGTTACCCACAAAAAGAGTCTCACCAACGACCCCGGCCAAAAATAGGTCGGGTCCGACCACTTTTTCTTCCGTGACCGGATGAGGATATCCACCTTCCCATCGGTAACTGGCCGTGTAAACTTCCTGCTTGCGCGCGTCCAGCATGACACAGACCGGCAGACCGGCGAATGGCAGCTGCATGGCGAGACACTGCAGGGACGATATGCCGAGCAACGGACATCCCGTAACCAAAGACAGCCCCTTGGCCGTGGCCAAGCCTACCCGCAATCCGGTAAAAGAACCCGGTCCCTGTACTACGGCGATGGCGTCAAGATCGGCTTTTTTGACCTCGGTTTTGTCCAGCAAATCCTCAATCGACTGCAGCAACCATTCCGTCGGGGTTTTCCTTACATCGAGGTTGAGCTCTGCGAGCAGACGCTCACCGGCAGTCAATGCGATACTGCCTGCGGGCGATGCAGTCTGAATGGTCAACAAAGTCGGAGACACGTCAATTCCCGATCATGCGCACGATATCGTTGTAGAAGGCCAGGACCATCAACATGATCAACAGAATCAACCCAAGCTGTTGCGCCCATTCACGGGCACGCAGTGAGAGTGGTCTGCGGAAAACCATTTCGAACGTGTAAAAGAAGAGATGGCCGCCATCCAGGATCGGGATCGGCAGCAGGTTGAGAATCCCCAGCTGGATACTGAGAAAAGCCAGGACACTCAATATGCTCGAAATATCCGTCTGTGCAGCCTGACCGGCAATCTGCACCACGGTAATCGGCCCACCGATATTACTGGTCGAGACATGGCCGGCAAACAGCTTCTGGATAAAGACCAGTGTCAACTCTATCAGATCCATACTGCGCCCGGCACCGGCCTTGATAGACTCTCCAAGGGAGAAGCGCTTGAACACGGTATCCTGATTCGGTGCAATACCGATCAGGTAACTGTTACTATCGTCAACCTGTTCAGGAACAATTTGGAACGAAAGCCTTTCCTGATTGCGTTCGACAACGATCGTCACCGGTTGTTTCCCGACCTCCTGAATCGCATCCTTGAGTTCGTACCACGAGACGATCTCACGCTCACCGATGAAGACGATTCTATCCCCGGCTTCGAGGCCCGCCTCGACCGCCGGCATACCCGGAGCAAGGCTACCGATTACGGCCTCCTGGTCCGGTAAAAGACCGATCGACTGGAGACCTTCCAGGGCGCCATGCTCCGGAGCGATGGTCAGTTCAGAGTCCTGGCCTGAACGATCAAGGACAAAAACAATCGGCTCACCGGCACTGTTCACCAACGCCGGTCCGGTATCAGTCCAGGTTGCCACCTTGTGACCGCTGATTTGAACGATGCAGTCGCCTTTATGAAAACCGGCTGCTTCAGCCTCTGAGCCAGGAATCACATAACCGACACATGGAGGTTCTTCGAGGTAGGCCGGCAAGTTGACCCCGACCAGATACGCAAGGGGCAGAACCAGGAAGGGCAAAATAAGGTTCATGGCCGGTCCAGCAGCGACAATTGCCATTCGCCGGGCAATGCTTTGTTTGGCAAAAGAGCGCTGCTCTTCATCAGGAGAGATCTCCGCATCCTCGCCCTGTTCGCCACCGCCTTCGCCGAGCATCTGCACATAACCGCCGAGTGGGATGGCGCAAACCATGTATTCGGTCTCACCCCATCGCCGCGAGACAAGGCGGGGACCGAAGCCAAGGGAAAATTTCAGCACCTTGACGCCACAGAATTTCGCGACACAGAAATGTCCTAGTTCATGGACAAAGACCAGAATGCCCAGCATCACAATGCCGGCTGCGATAGTTATCATGCGTAGGAAGCTCCTTGAATATCATCAATAACTGATACAGCCATCTGTCTCGCCCATGAATCTGCAACCAGGACTTTATCCAACCCATCCACGGCAGTGCACGAGTGCCCTTCCATCACCATCGATATGACCCGCGGGATGTCAAGAAACCCGATCTTTTCCTGTAAAAAAGCATCTACGGAAATCTCGTTGGCGGCGTTCAGTACGGCAGGCGTTGTGCCGCCACGGCGAATGGCTTGATAGGCGAGATCGAGACACGGGAAACACTTCCGGTCAGGCGCAGAGAAGTGCAGTTTTCCGAGCCGGCAAAGATCCAGGGGCGGCAAATCCAGAGGCAGCCGCTCCGGGTAACTGAGTGCGTAGGCAATCGGTGTTTTCATGTCAGGGATCCCGAGCTGTGCCATCACGGCCCCGTCAACATATTCGACCATGGAATGAACAATGCTTTCCGGGTGGATGTGTACCGCTATCTTGTCGACCGGCAGGTTGAACAGCCAGTGGGCTTCAATCACTTCCAGGCCCTTGTTCATCATGGTCGCTGAATCGATGGTGATCTTTCTACCCATGGTCCAGTTGGGATGGGCCAAAGCATCTTTGGGAGTCACCCCGCACAGGTCATCAATCGACCAGTTGCGGAAAGGTCCGCCGGATGCCGTCAGAATCAGACGACGGACATCTCTCTTGCGATGCCCTTCAAGCGACTGGTAAATAGCCGAGTGCTCGCTGTCCACCGGGAAAAGCTTGCAGCCGGACTTCGCCACGGCGGCCATCACAAGTTCACCGGCGATCACTAGGGTCTCCTTGTTGGCCAGGGCGATATGACGCCCCGCTTCAATGGCGCAAAGGGTTGGCTCCAGGCCGGCTGCACCGACAATTGCCGAGACGACCATCTCGGCAGGAGATTCAGCCGCGCAGGCCATCAGCCCTTTCGTGCCGTACAGAACCTGAGGTCCATTGGAACCGATCCTCTGTTCAAGGAGTCGGGCATTTTCCTGGTCGGGGACAGCAACCATTATGGGAGAAAAACGGCCAATCTGCTCTTCAAGCAAAGCCAGGTTACGGCCTGCGGTCAGCGCAACGACCTGAAAGCGATGCGGATGTTCAGAAACTATTTCAAGCGTGCTCACACCGATTGAGCCGGTCGAACCCAGGATGGCCAATCGTCTCATGCAAACACCCATGCTGCGTAATAGTAGGTTAACGGAAAAGCGAACAGCAGGCTGTCGAGACGGTCGAGGAGGCCACCATGACCGGGGATAAGTGACCCTGAGTCTTTAACCCCGAAACTGCGTTTCAGCAACGATTCGACCAGGTCACCAAGTTGGCTGAAGGCGCCGACCCCGATGCCTAGAAGCAAGACGTCCAGCGTGCTTAGCGCATCAAAAAAACAGTATTTACAGATCGCTACACCCAGGACACCGCCGACCAACCCGCCGACTGAGCCCTCGATACTCTTTTTCGGGCTAACGGCTTCGTAAAGACGGTGCTTGCCAAACTTCCTGCCGATAAAATAGGCCATACTATCACTTGCCATGACCAGAAAAAGAACCAGGAATATCCAGTTGCGGCCATCTGGCAGAGCGCGAAGCAGCACTGCATGGGCAAGCAACACAGGGATATACAGGATACCGAGCAGGCTGACTGCAAGATCTCGGCTGACCGTTTGGATATCTTGGAAACGGAAAAGATAAACCAGGGTCAGGAGAAGAAACGGCAGGACGACGCTTAACAGGAGGGCCGAAGGACTGGTGGCATAAACAATCCCGAGGCAGCAGAAGATCCCGGCAATAATCGACAATGAGCCTTCAAGACGGCGCTCTGCCGGCAGCGCCATGCGGTAGAATTCCTGTAAAGCTAGGGCACTGATGACGAACAGAAGTCCAGAGAACAGTCCTGGACTGGCATAAAAAACACAGAGGACCAGTATCGGCAATGCAATAATTGCTGTGATGATCCGTTCTTTAATGACGCCCCTCCCCGTCGCTGTCTGCCGTACCGTCCAATTGAGCACCGGTCAAACCGAAGCGCCGCTGGCGGTTGCTGTAAGCCTGCAGAGCCTGCGTTAACTCGTCGCGAGAGAAATCCGGCCAGAGCGTCTCGGTGAAGTAAAGCTCCGTATAGGCTATCTGCCAGAGCAGGAAATTACTGACCCGCATCTCCCCGCTGGTGCGAATCAGCAGGTCCGGGTCCGGGATGTCATGCGTATCGAGTCTGGCGTCAATATCCTGCTCAGAAAGATCGTCAGGCCGCAGTTTCCCCTCGGCAACATCCCTTGCTAGACTCTGCATAGCCCTCGTCAATTCGTTGCGTGAGCCATATGAAAGAGCCAGGTTCAAGACCATTTTCGTATTATGCTCGGTCTTCGCGATAATGTCCTTGAGGATTTTAACGGTTGCCTCCGGCAGGCGGTCAAGTTCGCCGATTGCTACCAACCGAATGCCTCTTTCCTGGAGCTGGCTCAACTCCTTTTTCAAAAAGTTGCCGAGCAATCCCATCAGGGCATCGACTTCGTCACGGGGACGTCCCCAATTTTCCGAACTGAAGGCATACAGAGTCAAGTGACCGATGCCCAGATCGAGACAGTCATCGACGATCCGCTGGACGCTCTCAACACCTTTACGGTGTCCCAGGATGCGTGGCAGGCGGCGTTTTTCAGCCCAACGGCCATTACCGTCCATAATAATCGCAAGATGTCTGGGAATCTGCATAAACAAAAATGCCCCGGGCTGATAAAACAAGAGCCTGTAAAATATCACAGAGAAGACGAATCAAGCAACCGGATGCTGACCGTCGGAAACGGTAAGGGCGCCCGTCAGGCGCCCCTTGCTTCAATCGACATGGCATCTACCGGACAGGTCAACACAGGTCCGACAATCATACAATATTCGTCATTGCGTAAGCCTCTGAGTTTCAACAGTCAAGCCTGCCCGACCCCACGCTATGGAGGTCCCTCGGGCAAGGCATCCAGCAGGCATGATCATGGAAAGGCTGCCATGACCATCACCTGGAGAGATCAAAGCTCCATGAGGTCTTTTTCTTTCTCTTCAATAACCCTGTCCACCCGGGAGACGAATTCATCTGTCACATCCTGTATTTCCTTCTCACCGCGCTTCAGGTCATCTTCGGTGATGTCTTTGTCCTTCTCGAGCCTCTTTAATGTATCGTTGGCTTCACGTCGCACATTGCGAATCCCGACCTTGGTATCTTCTCCCATGCGTTTGACTTGTTTGACCATTTCCTTACGACGTTCTTCGGTCAGGGGGGGGAATACGAGGCGGATTATTTGCCCATCAGAATTTGGATTCAAGCCAAGGTCGGCCTTGAGGATGGCCTTTTCGATCTCACCGATCAGGTTTTTCTCCCACGGCTGAATTGTGATCAGACGGGGTTCGGGAACAGCCATAGAACCGACCTGGTTGAGTGGCGTCGGAGTCCCATAGTAATCAACCTTGATGTCATCGAGCAAAGAGAGTGAGGCACGACCCGTCCGAACCTTGCTCAGATCACGTTTGAATGACTCAAGGGCTTTGGTCATCCCGGCACTGGCATTGGATTTGACATCAGCAATCATAGTATCATTCTCCTTTGACAATGGTTCCGATCTGGTCGCCACAAACGACACGTTCAATATTGCCGCTGGTCGTCAGATCAAACACGAGAATCGGCAGGTCGTTGTCCATACAAAGGGATGTCGCCGTAGAGTCCATCACCTGAAGACCTTGCTTGAGGACATCCAGATACGTCAACTGTTGATATTTGACGGCATCTTTGTTTTTCGCCGGATCAGAGTCGTAAACTCCGTCGACTTTGGTCGCTTTGAGAATAATTTCAGCACCGATTTCGATAGCACGCAGGCTCGCTGCCGTGTCGGTCGTGAAAAACGGATTGCCGGTGCCCGCGCCAAAAATAACAACACGCCCTTTTTCGAGATGGCGAACAGCTCTGCGGCGGATATATGGCTCAGCGATCTCCTGCATTTCAATGGCGGACTGGACCCTGGTGATCACCCCCGCCTTTTCCAGGGCATCCTGCAGCGCCAGACTGTTCATGACCGTAGCCAGCATCCCCATGTAGTCGGCACTTGCACGGTCCATCCCCATCGAGGATGCGGCAACTCCGCGGAAGATATTGCCGCCGCCAATGACGATGGCAATCTGGACACCAAGATCGACAACCCCGCGAATTTCGATGGCGATCGCCCTGATAATATCCGGGTCAATACCATAGCCAAGCTTACCGGCCAGAGCTTCTCCACTGAGTTTGAGTAGTATACGCTTGAATTGGGGTTGACGTGCCATGGTTTCTCCGGTTCAGGCCAGTTATTTGGTCATCGAAGCGACTTCAGCAGCGAAATCATCCTCTTTCTTCTCAATCCCCTCGCCGAGTTGGAATCGCTCGTAAGCACTGAGCGTCACCTGGCCGCCGACCTCTTTGGCCAAGGCCTCTACAACTTTACCAACCTTATGATCAGTATCAACCACGTAGACCTGTTCCAGGAGGCAGGTCTCGCCGAAGAACTTGTTGATCTGGCCTTCGAGGATTTTCTCTATAATGTTTTCCGGTTTACCGCTCTCGAGGGCCTTGGCGCGCATGATATCCTTTTCACGTTCAATCACATCGGCAGGGACTTCGGCGCGGCTCAGGTACTGTGGGCTTGCAGCCGCGACATGCATGGCCAACATTCGTGCGGTCTCTTCTACCTTCGGATGATCAGCCTTGTCAGTATCGAGTTGGACCAACACACCAATTTTTCCGGCACCATGGATATAGGATGCGGTAATACCGGAAGCGCTTTCGAGACGGGCAAAGCGTCGGATATTCATATTCTCGCCGATTGTCGCAATCTGGTGGGTGAGCTCTTCGCTCACGTTGCGCCCGGTGCCGGGGAAATCCATATCTTTCAGAGCGTCGACATCGGCCGGTTTCTGATCCAGAACGACCCCCACCACACCAGCGGCAAATTTCTGAAAAGCTTCGTTTTTGGCGACGAAGTCGGTTTCCGAGTTAACTTCAACAAGAGCGCCGCACTGACCGTTTCCGGCGGCTGCAATCATACCTTCAGCGGCAACACGACCCGATTTTTTGGCCGCTGCGGAAAGTCCCTTTTTACGCAGCAGGTCAATGGCCTGCTCCATGTCTCCACCGGATTCGGTAAGGGCCTTCTTGCAATCCATCATCCCGGCACCGGTTTTGGCACGCAGGTCACCTACCATTTTTGCTGTAATTGTAGCCACGGTAAAACCTCCTCTATCCTTCTATCCTTGCGAATATTTGGTTGTCTGACAAAAAGGCGGCTGCAATGCAGACCGCCTTTTTATATAGATACGTATCAGCCGTTTATGCCTCTGCCGATGCGTCCTTTTTTTCAGTCACTTCCTCAGCCTCTGCAGCGGGCACCTCCTCAGGTGCCGCTTCGGTCACTGCTGATGCAGCGGCCTCTGCCTTTTCAACGACAACAGTCTCCGGGCCCTCTGCAACGGCCTGTTCTTCCACGTCAGCGCCTTCAGCATCGTTGCGCAGGTCCTCTTCGCGGGCAGCAGCGCCTTCGAGACAGGCCTCAGCCATTTTCGACGCGAACAGCCGGATAGCACGAATTGCATCGTCATTACCGGGGATGATGTAATCAATGCCCTCGGGATCACAGTTGGTGTCAACCACTGCGACGACCGGGATGCCGAGTTTGCGAGCTTCCTTAACGGCGATGTCTTCCTTGTTCGGATCGACAATGAAAACAGCCGCAGGCAGACGGGTCATGTTCTTGATGCCGCCGAGACTCTTTTCCAGCTTGATTTTTTCCCGCTCCAACTGCAGGACCTCTTTTTTGAGCAGCAGGTCAAAGGTTCCGTCTTCAGACATCGCCTCGATTTTTTTCAGACGATCAATGCTGCGCTTGATTGTCGAGAAGTTTGTCAGCATACCGCCCAGCCAGCGATTGTTGACATAAAACTGGCCGGAGCGGACAGCCTCTTCAACAATCGAATCCTGAGCCTGTTTCTTGGTGCCGACAAAAAGAACCTTCTCGCCTTTCTGGGAAACGTCGCGGATGAAACTGTAAGCAGTCCGGAAGTAGCGGACCGTCTTCTGCAAGTCGATAATATAGATACCGTTTCGAGCCCCGAAGATATAAGGCTTCATCTTGGGGTTCCAACGGCGGGTCTGGTGGCCGAAATGGACACCGGCCTCCAACAATTGCTTCATAGTAATCTGTGCCATGTTTAAACTTCCCTTCAATTTGGTTTGGCCGCCGCCTTCATCAACCCCTGCAACCGACCTGACCCCATGTCAGGCACCCGGTCCGGGTCAAAAGGCGTGTGTATTGGACAGCACACTCGTATAACATGAGCGAAACCCGAACGCAAGGGGTTTTTCACCATCAATAGCGTTTACATTCTGACATTGACTGTACTAATATGCGGCATCATGTCAGGCACAAAAATACAGAAATACATCATCCGGGAAATCCTCTCGCCA
>JAFDBW010000098.1 GCA_019313105.1 Deltaproteobacteria bacterium
AAAAAAAAGAAGACACCGTCAGGCTTAGCAGCACGTAGTGCCGCAATTTCAGGCGCATAATCGGACTGACCAAGCTTGGTGTAAACTTCTCCGGCAATCGCCCCCTTGTAATACCGTTTGAAGCCTGCCAGGTGATCCTTACCGGCCGGATAGTTAGGCGCCAGCAGGTAGACGTTTTTAAACCCGGCGTCGTTAACATATTTACCAACAACTTCGTCGAGGTTATCGTTCTGGTAGGCAACATTGAAATAGTTTTTATTGCAGCCCTTGCCGGCAAGAGCCGAGGGGCCCGCGTTGGGGCTGATGTAGAGGACCTCGCTGCGGACAACTTTGGGAATCACGGCAATAGCAACGTTGGAAAATATGAGGCCTGTCATGATCTTGACATCATCGCGCTTCATGAAGCGATCCGCAATCTGCTTGGCTTTTCCTGGGTCACGGCCATCGTCTTCGATCAGCAGTTCGACCGGAACCCCGCCAAGTTTACCCCCTTCCTGGGCAATGGCCAGCTTGAACCCGTCACGAACTTCTTCACCAAGGTATCCGGCTTTAGTCGAAAGCGTGGTGACCATGCCGATCTTCACAGGTTTTGTCGCCCATGTTGCTGAGGGAAGTAGCAGAACAAATAAGACCAGCAGCATAAATAGCTTTTTCATTGTCGCCCCTTTATTGAGTTAAAACTTGAAATTAGTTGACATCTCTTCTTTTCGCCCTTATGTACTAGTACATGAGTGCGAAGATAAAATACCTTGAGCCGTTAGTCAATCATTTGCTTGCCCAGAACTCATCCGAGGCGATGGAGAAGACACTCCGCGATCTGCTGACGGTGGGTGAACTGGCCGATGTGGCCAACCGTCTGCAGATTATCGAGATGCTGCAGCAGGGGGTTCCGCAACGCCAGATCGCAGATAAGTTGGGGGTTGGTATCGCTACGGTCACGCGCGGATCACATCATTTAAAACGAAGTAGTGAATAGCGACCCGCTCGAAAACATTTGTCATGATCATTTTCAGGCTGTGACCAACTAGGCCTGCGAATTACTGGTGCATCGCAATACCCTGTAAGTCACGATCAATAAGATGCGAAAACGGCCCGTTCTTTCTGGGTGGTATTTTACATTGCAGCCTTTCTAAGAAATATCCTTCATTGGCCGATATTGAAATTTGAAGCTCACGATAAGGGTTTTCAGTACAATTCTGAGGACGTCACTCACATCGCACTCGACTTCCCAAGACTCTGGGTTAACAAGAATTTCTAATTGAATACCATAACAGTGTTGGAGGACATAATAATGACTTGACTTCTTTGATCTCGAACGACAATTAGGTATAATTTGCAACATCTTATTTGTCTAGGTTCCAGAGTATTAATGGGTGCCCCTCAATCAGGAAAAAGGTTTTACCTGATGATCAATAAATTTCCGATTATTATTACGTGCGCACCAGAAGACGTCCTCTATTACAACAGCCTTACTTTACCTAATGAGGAAATTCAAGTTGTTCCTTATGGTCAGGTTATCTGCTCTGTCCTATCACAAAATATCGACCTGATTATGATTGATTGTGCTTTTGATCCCCGTTTTGGCCTCAGGCTGTTGAATGATCTCAAAACACGTTTTCCAGGTGTTCCTATTTTGTTTGTGACAGAACAGATTTCAGAAGAGATTATCCTCCAGGCGTTCAAATCTGGCGCCCGGGATTTTTTTCAAAAACCTTTGTCGGTGTTCAATGTGCGTAACACTATGATGAAACTGTTGGAGGCCAAACGTGAGGTGCGTGAACATCGTGGGATTACAAGCAGTTACGAGAACATTCAATCTGTGAAAGGCGTTCTTTGCGACATCGGGGTTCTTCAGCCTTCCGTCATGAAAGTTGTTTGTCATATCGAGTCAAACTATCAAACGGCGATCAGCCTTGACCAAATGGCCACTATGGCCAATATAAGCAAGTACCATTTTGTCAGAATTTTTAAACGCGAGACCGGCATGAGTCCGGTTCGTTATCTGAAGTTTATCCGCATACAAAGAGCCAAGGAACTTCTCAAAAGGGCAGACCTTTCAGTACACTCGACTGCCCTTCGGGTCGGTTTCCAAGATGTCAGCAACTTCAATAAGAATTTTAAAAATATCGAAGGCTGTACACCCAAACAGTTTCGCGCACAATGGTTCTGACTTGTTAGCATCAGGCGCTTTCCATTCCTTCCCTCCTTTCTGATTTAAAGCAACTATCGCCAATAAAAAAGCAATTTAAGGCATTTTTTTTTCATATTTTATTATACAATTAAGCGTATTACGTGGTGTTACCTATCAGTCAGTATGACTTTATGTCGACCTGAAGAGATTTTGTCTCACTCAAAACAAACTTTAATGCGAGGTATGTAACAGCACTAAACTTTTATTTTTTGGGAGGTATGGGGTATGAAAAGGGTTCTTTTATTTTCGGTATTGTTCATTAGTTTATTTGTGGCTTATGGCTTTGCCGCTAACGTTGTTCCTTCTACGATCGATCAGCCCGGCACCCAACCGAACGATGTCGGCAACCTGGAGTCGCCGGATAAATGTGACAATTGTCATGGCGGCTACAATGAGGCGACCGAGCCGGCCTTCAACTGGCGGGGCAGCATGATGGCCAATGCCGGTCGCGATCCTATTTTCTGGGCGACGTTAGCCATTGCCGAGCAGGACTTCGATGGTGCCGGAGATCTCTGTATTCGCTGTCACAGTACCGCAGGCTGGCTGTCTGGAAGGTCCACACCGACCGACGGTTCCGGACTGGCGGCCGGGGATTCTGATGGCGTCGAGTGCGATTTCTGCCACAAGATGACAGATCCGAGCAATACCGACCCGATCCTGAAAGGTGTTATGGCCGATCCTTTCATTGCCAACTCCCCACTTAACGGTGAGCCTTTCTACGGTAGTGGCATGTCGTCCCTCTGGAACGGTTCCGACAAGCTAGGGCCCTACAGTGATGCTGCTGCCCGCCACCAGTTCATGAAAAATGACTTTATCCGTTCCGTCGACTTCTGTGGAACCTGCCATGATGTATCCAACCCGGCAGTCGGCAACCTGGCGCATAATTTTGGTGCTCAACCGGAGTTCCTGGCGACCGAAACGGTGATCGCCGACGGTAGTCCGAACGAAGCCCCGAAAAATTTCGCCAACAAGGCGGCTTTTAATAACCCGCCCTACAAGTACGGTGTCGTTGAAAGGACTTTCAGCGAGTACAAGGCTGCCCTGATTTCGCAAACCCTGGTCGATGATTATCCTAATCTCCCTGCCGATCTGCAGGGCGGCGCCTTGAAAGAGATCTATGATGCGGCCACCGACTTCGGCACCAAGAGTGCCAACTATGCAGATGGCGACCCGCGTTATTACAGCTGCCAAACCTGTCACCTGCGCCCGGTCTTCGGTCAGGGCTGTAACAAGAACCCACCTTTCCGTGATGACTTGCCACTGCACGATATGACCGGCGGCAACTACTGGATGCCCAAGGCGATCAAGTACCTTGACACCCAGAACAAGTTGCGCCTTGGCGGCGGCCTGAGTAATGTACAGCTGGCGGCCCTGGATGCCGGTGCGCTGCGGGCTAAGCAGCAGCTGAACCTGGCCGCATCGCTGACGGTCGATAACAACGCACACACGGTCAAGGTGGTCAATCACACTGGACACAAGTTGATTTCCGGTTATCCGGAAGGGCGTCGTATGTGGTTGAAGACAACCTGGATGAACGATGCCGGTACAGTCTTGCGCACCGATGGCGACTACGGCGAGATAGGTGTTACGGTCAACGGTGTCCCGGTGCGCTCGATCAAAGACCTGAACGACCCGAACACCAAGATCTACGAAGCACATTACGGACTTGACCAACAGTGGGCAGCGCAGCTTGTCAGCCTCAGCTATCCTGCGGACCTGCCGCTCGTTTTCGATCGCATGACCGGCAACGTTGTGCATACCCTCGGAGAGCTGGCTAACTCTCCTGCCGGGACTGAGTTTGAAACCTTCCACTTTGTACTCAATAACGTGGTACAAAAAGACAACCGGATTCCGCCGTACGGGATGGACTACGACAGGGCGCGTCTCCGCAACGCCCTGCCGGTTCCCGCCGATCAGTACGGCGGTCGCCCGGGACAAACCTATGATTACTTCGATACGGTTGCCCTGAACCCTCCCCAAGGGGCAACCAACGCCACTATTGAACTGCTTTACCAGCCGACCAGCTGGGAATACATCCAGTTCCTCGACCTGGCCAACAATGGTAGCGACCCGGCTCAGGGTGGCAACGCTTTCCTGGGTATGGAAGGCGAGTACATGCTCGAAGCCTGGCTGGCCACTGGCATGGCTGAGCCATACGTTATGGCTTCCACGACCTGGGGCAATGTCACCCAGCAGTGCCAGTCCATCACTCCGACCCTCGACACAGCCACCCCCGGCAACGCTGAAGTCAGCTTGACTTGGACGCCAGCACCCGACGACGCCGGCGACGGCTATAACGTCTACTATGACCAGGCCGGGAAGGCGGTCTTTGTTGCCAACGCAGGCCAGGCCAGCACATACACAGACCCCGGCCTGACCAATGGTTCCGAATACTGTTACAAGGTCACTTCCTATACCAACGCTACTGCTGATACACCTGGTTGCGAATCTGCGGCCAGCAACATTATCTGCGCGATTCCCAACAACCATGGCCAGGCCAACGTGGGCGCAACCTTGGCGACCGGTCTCTATGAGACCACCGGCAAAGGGAAAAACCAAGTTACTGTGTTTGTCGAGACCTCGGCCTTTGCGGCCGGTGATCAGGTAACCGTCCGTGCCACCGTTCTTGACCAGGCAACTGGTTTGCCCGTACCGAACGCAACTGTCAATATCGGCATCACCGGCCTCGAGACCGCGGCTCTGGTAACGGGTCCGTCTGATGGCAACGGTATTGCCGAAGCGATCTGGCAGACGAAGGCGCCGAACCGGAAGGGCCAGGGCGGCACAACGCCCGGAAGCTACTCCGCGAACACGACTGATGTTGTTGCTGCAGGTTATAAATGGGATGGTGTGATGACGACCACAACATTTACGATACAATAGTTCAAAAAGGTAGTTGCCGATGATGATCACCTGCGGCAACATCAGCATGAGAGACGGGGGCAGATTTATAATCTGCCCCCGGTTTGTTGATTGACGTTTTCGTGACGTGGCAGCATTGAATAAATAACGAGTTCTTAAATATCACCATCAATAAGATGCGAAAATGGCCCTTCCACCCAGGAGGGGCCATTCCTATATTGCAGTCAATATAGTAACCCGTTCCAAAAAGCTAACTCCTCGCACTCAAAATCAGGAGAAGAATTTTCAATAAAGTTCTATGTGCGTCCGATAGTCCTTCCCCGTGGATTCCTAAAAATCAAAAATTGTGAAATAATGTGTCCACAATACTGAATCCATATCACCCAGAGTATGCAAAGGCAGACGTTATGGATATCACTCTTCTCGATGGAGGCCTGGGGCAAGAACTTCTGGCACGTTCTGCGGCAGCACCAACCGGCCTTTGGTCCACCCAGTTTTTAATCGACCGCCCTGAATTGGTGCGTGAGCTGCACAGCGATTATTTCTCTGCGGGTGCCGATGTTGCCACCACCAACAGCTACGCCATTCTACCGGATCGGTTGTGCCCTTTTGGTCTTGAAAACCGCTTCGTTGAGCTCCAGCGGTTGGCGTGTCAGCTGGCGGTTTCGGCCAGGGATGAGCACGGTCAGGGGCTGGTCGCGGGATCGATGGGGCCGGTCGGGCGGTCATATCGCCCTGATCTGGCTCCCCCAATCGAGGAGGCGGCATCGCTTTATGCTGAGATTGCTGCTATTCAAGAGCCTTATGTCGATATATTCCTCTGTGAAACCATGTCTTCGGTGGCGCAGGCAAGAGGTGCGGTGATGGGCGCAAGTTCAGGTCGAAGGCCTGTCTGGCTTGCCGTGAGTGTCGATGACGAGGACGGTACAAGGCTTCGATCAGGGGAAGCTATTACAGAAATACTGCCGCTGCTATCGGAGTTTGATCTCGCAGCATTACTGGTTAATTGCTCACCGCCCGAGGCGGTGAGCCAGGCGCTGCCCCTGTTGGCGGGGCAGGGTATTCCGCTGGGCGCTTACGCCAACGGATTTGTGAAAATCGCGCCGGATTACTTGCAGGAAGGCGCGACTGTTGATCTATTGCAAGCTCGTAAAAACCTAGGGCCAGAGGTTTATACGCAATTTGCCGAGGATTGGACCAAGCAGGGCGCTACGATTATCGGTGGCTGTTGCGAGGTCGGCCCGGCTCATATTGAAGAACTGGCAAAACGTTTAAAGCCCGGTTGAAGTGAAGTATTGCAACCCAGCCAGGAGGCCTCTGGCCGGCCTGGTTGCCGGCGTTACAAAAGAAAGAAGCGTCATCAAAGCTAAATGACCACCCGTTCCAGATGGCATTTTCTTATCTCGCAGGGTTTCTTTGAATGATCCATATCGGCCAGCAGTGAAAAGGATAGACAGTTAAGGTGATTGTTAAGGCACATACTGTCTTGGCTTCAGTAAATATGCTGTAAATTTCGAGGATTCAATTTTATCATTTTCTGCAAGTTGTTGATCGAGGATCTTTCAAATGAAATATTTTTGCGTTCTTGTAATACATATCCAGTTTCTTTTGGCGTCGAGTACCTGCTTTTCAGCAGACGAGGTATTTATAACAAATTTTCCGGAAAAACTGATCACTCAAGATGTCAATTCAATCCCAAGTACTGCACTAAGAAAGATAGAGAATGTTGAAGTTGGGACATTCACCAGTATGGAAGTAATAGACCTGTCGCCAAAATACATGCTTGATACAGCTGGGTATACAAAAGCGAATGTCAGCTTATTTGGATTTCCCAAAGCGAAAGATTTTGCGGATTGTCAAGTCGGCTTTGTCTTACTTCCTAATGAAGAAGCCATTTGGAAAGCATGGCAAGTCGACCGAGCAATGATTTTATCTAAAGAGCTCAAGACCAAAGTGACTGATAAAACGAAATACTTTCAGGGCCAGATAGAGATAGATATACATTTCCCAAGTTATATGGTTGGCTTTTTCAACACGTGCGCTACCAATGTCGAAGTCAATATGTACTCTTACCTAAAATAAACCGGTTTCAGTTAAGGAATCGGCTTCTTATTGATAAAGGTCTCTGGGACGACAAAATGGTGACCATCTGGATCAATTCCAAATAGCCAATTTCTCAAAGATATTGATGCAAGCCTCTTTTTGCAATGTGCGAGACAAATTCAGAGGCGTCCTCCTGATAACTCTCCGGTATGTGTACTATCCGCACTGGAGTCGTTGCGTGGTGCAAAATCTTCAGGGCGGTTGTACCAAGCATCGCACCAGCCAAAACGGAATGTCGATGAGCTCCCATGACTATCAGGTCGATGTGGTTTTTTTCTGCTTCAAGTATCGCCTGCTTTGGCGGCAACTCGGAGATTGTGATTCTTGCGACTCGTTTACGGCCCTTAGGGTCCTTAGCCGTCTCCTTTACACAGAACCACTCAAGTTGTTCAAAAATACTCTTTTCGATCTCAGCAACTGTGCCGTAAAAACCTCCTCGGCTTGCCCCTGTGACATACAGAGCTTGGCCATGTTTTGCAATGACAAGGAAAAGGGCTCGTGACTGTGTATCACATGGATATTGGCATCGTACTTCTGGGCGACGCTCAGTGCGTAACGGAAAACATAGGAGGTTTCTTTCCCCAGGCCTGTGGGATAGAGAATATTTTGAATGTTCGGAATCATCAAGCTATCCTTTGCTGTAAGGCTCATCATCCCTTTTTCAGGCAGATACGAAAGTTGCCGATTGATAGCAATTATGACGCAGATTCGCAGAAAGAAAAGTCCGTTCAGCCATTCGAGAGTGATCTTCTGGACAGTGAACGTCAATAGGGAGAGGTGCGTCAGAATAGAAAGCTTGTAGCATAAGCCACAACTGCCGAGACAGAAACGGGCGTGTTATAGATAGCCCAATTTAGGACGATAAAATGATGGCCACCGGGATCTACTCCGAGTGGCCATTTTCTTACAGGTCAGGGGCAACTTACAGCTTTTCAAAACCCACATTAAAATTCTTCGAAGTTGCTATTTCTGGTAAACCATAGCCCCATCCGGTTGTTCTGGATCGGGGCTTAATGATAAGTATTGCTGTAACTTATTCATGAATTCCCTAAGGATTTTAAGCGACATGTTTCAACATCGACCTGGAATTTCAAAGAAGTCTAAAATACAATCATTTCAAAGGTGGATACCGAATCACCCATAAAAAAAGGGGCCTTAAAAAAATCAAGACCCCGGAGGCAACCTTTTGATCGGCAGGAAATTCGGAGGCTCTTACGGTAAAATCCGGCTCTCAACGAACTTCAAGCTTTATTTATGGTTGCACTCTAAAGCATGGGTCGTGAAGGGAGTGTGGAATAAATGTGAAAAAAGCGTGAAGAGTTATTTTTTGAATGAAACAGTGAAACAGCATCCGTGCGGATGATTGTCACTCACACAAACCGCCCATTGCTCTTTCTGACAGATCCTCTGGACGAGGGACAGGCCTAGTCCGAGTCCCTGCTGGCTGCTTGATTTCCCACGATAAAACGGTTTGAAGATGGAATCCCTGTCGGTCTTGGGTATGCCCGGGCCCGTGTCGCAAATCGTAAACCCGGTGGGTTGTGCGACCAGGGTAATCCCCCCCTCGGCGGTATGGTGAATCGCGTTGCGTACTAGGTTGTTGATGACGGTGCGCAGCATGGGCACCGGAAACAGCTTGGCCTGCCCACCGTTTATCCCGGTTTCGTCCCTGACTGTAAACGTGATCCCCTTTGCTTCTGCCTGCTTTTGCCACACGCTCAGATTGTGGTTGATGATCTTCGACAGGCTTGCGTTGTCCTGCTCGGTATCCTTGCCGCGAGCCAGGGTCAGAAACGCGTCGACCAGTTCCTGGATTTCATTGGCCGCCTTGCTGATCGTGTCAATTCGCTGTCGTGAATAGCTGTCCAGTTGATCCTTCGCTATGAGCAGGTCGCAGGAACTTTTGATCACCATAAGTGGTGTGCGCAGCTCATGACTGACATCGCTGGTAAACAGGCTTTCCCGGAGCAACGACTCCTGCAGCATGCCGATGGTCCGGTCGAAGGCCTGAGCCAGTCGACCCACTTCATCGTTGGTATAATCGGTTGACAGTGGTGGCGTTTCGAGCAGGAGCTGCTCGCGATTGTGGACCTGGTGGGTTAGTCGCTGCACGGGCGCAATAATTCTCCTGACCATCATGATGCCAAGAATCAGCGAGGCGGCAACACTCAGGAAAAATCCTGCAATCACCGTCAGCTCGAGCAGGTTCTCGTGGCGTTTGACAGTGGTTTGCTCCTGCACCAGGTAGAAGGGTCTCTCCTGCTCTTTCTTGATCATGACATGGAAGGCCGTCTCTTTGTCTTCGACCTCGTAAAAACCGGGCTCAAGGTCCCGCAAATAATACGGGAGGTCTTCCGTGCCGCTATAGAACTGGGTACCAAGACCAAGATTAGGGACTTGTCCCTGCTCGTAATCGCCCATGATGTCCGGGAACTTCCTGTTGAGTTCGGCGGTCACCAGGTCCTCCTCGACGATGTCGATCGCGGCCATGATGCCGAAACTGAAGAGACCGCTCACCACAGCGGTCAGGAGCACAAAGGAAAAGATGATTCTCTGGGTCAGGGGGGATTTAAATTCCATCGTCCGTGGTCTTCAGGCAGTAGCCGATGCCGTGCACTGTGTGCAGAAGGGGGGAGTTAAAAGGCTTGTCAATCGTCTGGCGCAGAGTGTGTATGTGGCTGCGCAGGCTATCACTGCCGGGCAGATGCTCACCCCATAAAAGTTCTTCGAGTGCCTCCCTCTTGACCACGTGCGGACTGGCTTTCATTAGATGTTCCAACAACTTGAGACCAATCGGGCTGAGTTTCAGGTGAACTCCCCGGCGACTCACCTCAAGGCTGTTCATGTCATAGGCCAGGTCACCGACGGTCAGCATGTTCTGCATCCCTGCCTGGCCCCGGCGCAGGACTGCCTCGACTCTGGCGTGCAGCTCCGGCAGGGAAAACGGTTTGACGAGATAATCATCAGCTCCGGCCCGGAACCCGGTCAGCTTGTCGTCGACACTGTCCCTTGCTGTGAGCATGATGACCGGTGTGCTGATCCGCGCATCCTGGCGTAATTTCTGGCAGAGGGTGATGCCGTCCATCCCCGGCAGCATAAGGTCTAGGATGATCAGATCGAAAGGCTGGGTAATCGCGAGGTGCAGCCCTCCCAGGCCATCATAGGCGCAGTCGACCAGGTACCCTTGCAGTTCCAGGTAGTCAGCGATGTTCTGTAAAATTTCGGGTTGATCCTCTATGACCAGTATTCGCATTCTGAACCTGTAGTTTGAAAAATGTCTGACCTGCCACGCGTTTGTCCGGTCTTACACCTGAAAAACTCAACAGTCAAAACATTGATGCAACGCAAAGACGCCAAGAACTCAAATTAACATTAAATCCATATGAGATTCTTTGCGACTTTGCGTTTTGAGTGAGCAAAGCGAACGGCCGTTAGAATTCTTTCAAAGCCCTTATTGCGTGACTCAGTATGCGAAAGGCTCCAGGCGCACCTCGGGCAACAGGCTTTTGTCACCGGTCAGATATTCGTCGACGCAACGGGCTATCTCACGCCCCTCGCTGATCGCCCAGACCACCAGGCTCTGTCCCCGACGACAGTCGCCGGCAGCGAATACACCGTCGACTGAGCTCATGCGGGTTTTTGGGTCAGTCTTAATATTGGAGCGCAAATCTGTATCGCAGCCGATCTGTTTGAGCAGCTCGGTGCGTGGCCCGAGATAGCCCATGGCCAGCAGGACAAGGTCGCATTTCCAGATCTGTTCACTCCCCGCAATCGGTTGCGGACGACCATCAACCCATTCAACCCTGACGGTTTCAAGGGCGGAGATGTTTTTGTCTCTGCCGATGAAGCGCGTGGTCATGATCTCGTAGAAGACATCGCCGCCCATGACGCGCATCTCCTCGACCGAGGTGCTGACCCGCATGATGCGTGACCACTGCGGCCAGGGGTTGTCGAAATCGCGTTGTTCCGGGGGCTGCTCGAGGAGTTCGAAGTTGACGACTCTGGCTGCGCCTTGACGCATCGCTGTGCCGATGCAGTCCGAGCCGGTATCACCGCCGCCGATGACGATGACTTTCTTGCCTTTGGCACTGATAAGCTGCTGTTTCGGGTGCAGGGCAGCGATGTTGCTGTCCCCCCAGTTGGCGCGATTTTGCTGCGGTAAAAACTCCATCGCGAAATGAATGCCGCTCAGTTCACGTCCCTCGACCGGGAGGTCGCGCGGTTCTTCGGCTCCAGTGGCGATGACGACCGCATCGAAGTCGGCCTTGATCTCGTCAAAAGGCACGTTTTTACCGACTTCGCAGGTATATCGGAATTTGATTCCTTCGGCCTCCAGCAAGTCGATGCGACGCTGCACCTTTTCCTTGCGCAGTTTGTAGTGGGGAATGCCGTACATCAACAGACCACCGGCGCGGTCGGTCTTTTCGATCACTGTGACGCTATGGCCGGCGCGGTTGAGTTGTTGGGCGCAGGCCAGGCCCGCTGGTCCGCTGCCGATGATGGCGACGGTCTTGCCACTGCGATTGACTGGTGGTTGAGGTACAATCCAGCCTTCCTCAAAGCCCTTGTCGATAATAGAGACTTCGTGCAGCTTGATTGTCACCGCCGGTTCGTTAATGCCGAGGACGCAGGATGTTTCACACGGCGCCGGACAGATCCGGCCGGTAAATTCCGGGAAGTTGTTGGTCGCGTGCAGAGCCTGCAACGCCTGCTTCCACTTGCCACGATAGACCAGGTCATTCCATTCCGGAATCAGGTTCCCCAGCGGGCAACCGGACATGCAGAAAGGGACGCCGCAATCCATGCAGCGTGAGGCCTGGGTCTTGACCTTCTCCTCGCTGGGATAGTTATAGTGTTCGTCATGATTCTGCAGCCGCGAGTTGACCGGTTGCAGGGTTTTGTCGCGACGACCGTGTTTTATAAATCCGCGCGGATCACCCATGAGCGGTCTCCTTTTCCATTTCAGCCTTGGCCGCCTGTTCGGTCAGAACCCTGCGATACTCGTGGGGAAAGACCCGAACAAAGCGTTGCAGCTGTGTATCCCAGTCGGCAAGAATCTCAGCCGCGCGATGAGATGTTGTTTGTTCATAATGCGTGGAAATGATCTGTTTCAGCCAGACGGCGTCCTCGTCCTCGAGATCCATCTGTTCGAGGTCGACCATTGACGGGTTACAGCGTCGTCGAAAGCGATTATCATCGTCCAGCACGTAGGCGAAGCCACCGGACATGCCGGCAGCGAAGTTACGGCCGGTCCGTCCAAGACAGACCATACGGCCACCGGTCATGTATTCGCAGCCGTGATCGCCTGTCCCCTCGACCACTGCTGTGACTCCCGAGTTGCGTACGCAGAAGCGCTCACCGGCTTTGCCGGCGAAGAACACCTCACCACCGGTGGCACCATAGAGAACGGTGTTGCCGACGATCGAGTTTTCATGCCAGGAGAAGGTTGCCTTGGGGTCAGGGCAGATACTGATCCGGCCGCCAGCCATCCCCTTGCCGACGTAGTCATTGGCTTCACCGACCAGCCGCAGGTCGATGCCCGGGGCAAGGAATGCACCGAAACTCTGTCCGGCAATGCCGGTCAGGGAAATATTGATCGTATTTTCAGGAAGTCCCTCACGACCGTGACGCATGGCAATCTGGCCCGAGAGCATGGTGCCGAAAGACCGATTCGAATTGCGAATTGGCAGTTCGATATGGACCTTTTCCTTGCGCTCGAGTGCCGGTGCGGCGAGCTTGATCAACTGGTTGTCCAGCTGCTTTTCCAGACCGTGCTCCTGACACTGAATGCGCCGGATCGCGATGTCTTCAGAGACTTTCGGTTTGGTCAAAATTCTTGAGTAGTCGAGACCCTGGCTCTTCCAATGTTTGATCGCCGTGTCCATCTCCAGGTACTGGGTCTGGCCGATCAATTCGTCCAAGGATCGCACGCCGAGCTCAGCCATGATCGCACGCACTTCCTCGGCAAGGAAGGTGAAGTAATTGACTACGTGCTCCGGCTTGCCAGTGAACTTGGCGCGCAGGGCTTCATCCTGGGTGGCGACTCCGACCGGGCAAGTATTGAGGTGACATTTGCGCATCATGATGCAGCCGACGGTGATCAACGCCACCGTGGCGAAGGCATATTCTTCCGCGCCGAGCATGGCGGCGATGATGACGTCGCGGGCGGTGCGTAGCTGGCCATCGGTCTGCACGATGATGCGGCCGCGCAGATCATTGAGCACCAGGGTTTGCTGGGTTTCTGCCAGGCCGATTTCCCAAGGAATCCCGGCGTGCTTGATCGAAGATATCGGCGACGCGCCGGTGCCGCCATCATAGCCGGCGATGATGACGCGTTCAGCGTGCCCTTTGCTGACCCCCGCAGCGACGGTGCCAACGCCGATCTCGCTGACCAGTTTGACGGTGATGTCAGCCTTTGGGTTACAGTTTTTCAGGTCGAAAATCAACTGCGCAATATCTTCGATTGAATAGATATCATGGTGTGGCGGCGGGGAGATCAAAGTCACGCCGGGAACGCTGTAGCGCAATTCACCAATATAATCGCTGACCTTATGGCCAGGCAACTGGCCGCCTTCTCCGGGCTTGGCACCCTGGGCGATTTTGATCTGTAGTTCGTCGGCGTTGACCAGGTAATGAGGAGTGACGCCGAAGCGCCCCGATGCCACTTGCTTGATGGCACTGCGGCGCGAGTCGCCGTTGGCATCCGGCGTATAGCGGCGAGGGTCTTCGCCACCTTCACCGGTGTTCGACTTGCCACCGAGACGATTCATGGCGATCGCCAGTGCTTCGTGCGCCTCCGTTGAGATCGACCCGAGACTCATGGCTCCGGTACAGAAACGTTTTACGATGGCGCTGACCGGTTCGACTTCCTGAAGTGGGATCGCGGTCGCGCACTTCTTGAACTTGAACAACCCTCGCAACGTGCAGAGTTGTTCGCTCTGGCTGTCGACCAGGGTTGAGTAACGTTTGAAGTCCTCGCGATTGCCAGAGCGTACGGCGTGCTGCAGCAGGGCAATGACCTCTGGATTCATCAGGTGTGTCTCTCCCTCACGGCGCCATGAGTATTCAGAGCCTCGATCCAGGTCACGATTGGGGTCAATGTGCTCTGCGTATGCATGCTGGTGGCGCAATAAGCTCTCTGATGCGATCTCTTTTAAACCGGCGCCGCCGATGCGACTGGCGGTGCCCGGGAAATATTTAGCGGTGAACTCTTCATTGAGGCCGATAATTTCAAAGATCTGCGCACTACAGTAACTTTGCAGGGTGCTGATCCCCATTTTGGAGAAGACCTTGAGCAGTCCTTTGCCGATCGCCTTGATATAGTTTTGGGTGTACTGATAGACAATGTCTGTCTCTTCGTCGGCCTGTGTGTTGCCGTCCTGGCTTGGCAGCATGCCTTGGTTAACCATATCCTGCAGGGTCTGGAAGACGAGGTAGGGGTTAACCGCCGTCGCTCCGTAGCCTAACAGCAGGGCAAAGTGGTGCACTTCCCGAGCCTCTCCGGTTTCAACCACCAGTGAGCACTGGCTGCGCTTGCCGACCCGGATCAGGTGATGATGAATTCCGGACAGGGCTAAAAGGGCAGGGATGGGGGCTTTTTCTGCACATACGCCGCGATCGGATAACACCAGGATTGTCCGGCTGGCATCGATGGCCGCCTCTGCTTCAACAAACAGGGCTTCCAGACGATTTTCCAAAGCATCGGGCCCCTGGTCCGCGTCGAAAAGGGTGCTCAGCGTGGTGCCGCGAAAGCCTTGGATGTCGCTGTGGCGCAACTGTTCCAACACATCATTGGTGATCACCGGGTGGTCAAGTTCGAGCATCTGGCAGTGTTCAGGACCAGGCATGAGTATATTGCGCGCCGGGCCCAGGTACTGTGTCAGGCTCATGACGATCTCTTCGCGCAGAGGATCGATAGGGGGATTGGTGATCTGCGCAAACAACTGCTTGAAGTACCAGTAGAGAAGCTTGCTCTGTTTCGACAGGACTGCAACGGGAGTGTCGGTGCCCATGGAGCCAACCGGCTCCTGTCCATTGAGGGCCATCGGAGCCATGATCTCCCGCATCTCTTCAAGAGTGTAGCCAAAGCTTCCCTGTGTGCGCTGCAGTTCCCCGCGTTTAGGTGCGCGCCTGGTTGCCGGGGCCGGCAGATCATCGAGTCGGATTAGGTACTCTCTCACCCATGAAGCATAGGGTTGGGCCGAAGCGAGATCGCCCTTGATTTCGTGGTCTTCCTTGAATTCACCGGTTTCAACATCGACCAGAATCATCTTGCCGGGAGCCAGGCGCTCTTTGCGCAAGATCTTTTCGGGGGCAATATCCAGAACTCCGGCTTCCGAAGCATAAATAATCTCGTCGTCGCTGGTGATCCAGTAGCGTGCCGGGCGCAGACCGTTACGGTCAAGAATTGCGACAAGCTGTTTGCCGTCACAAGCCACGATGTTGGCCGGTCCGTCCCATGGCTCCATCATGGTGGCATGGTATTCAAAAAAGCCTTTCACCTCGGGGCGCAGATGGGCTTTGGAAACCCAGGCCTCGGGAACCATCATTGCCAGCGAGTGAGCCAAACTTCGACCGGTAACAACCAGCAGTTCGAGAGCGTTATCGAGACAGGCGGTGTCAGAGCTACCTTCGATAATCACCGGGTCCAGGTCACTGACCCCATCAGCCAGATCGAGGTGTGCAAAGAGGGCGGTCCGGGCCCGCATCCGGTTGATGTTGCCGCGCAAGGTGTTAATTTCGCCGTTGTGGGCGATATAGCGGAACGGCTGGGCCAGGTCCCAGGTCGGAAAGGTGTTGGTGCTGTAGCGCTGGTGGACGAAGGCGATTGCGCTGATGAGTCGCTCATCGTCGAGTTCAGGGAAGAAGGTGTTTAACTGTTCAGAGAGCAGCATCCCCTTGTAGAGAATCGTGCGACTGGAGAGCGAACAGACGTAGAACATCTCCTTGCCGGCAAGCTGGCCATCGCGGATTGCATTTTCGGCACGCTTGCGCGCCAGGTAGAGCATCAGCTCGAATTTGTCGGTCTCGACCTCACCACGGCCGACAAAAACCTGCATGACATAGGGCTCAACGGAACGGGCGTTGCGGCCGATGGTACTGCTGTCGGTTTTCACCTCACGCCAGCCGAGAAGACTGCAACCGACGTTAGACAGTTCTCGATCCAACACTGCGATGCATGCTGCAAGGTTTTCATTGTTTCTGGGCAGAAACACAATACCAGCGCCGTATTCGCCTGACGCCGGCAATTCGAAATCACAAATTTCGCGGTAATAGGCATCTGGCATCTGGATCATCAAACCGGCGCCGTCGCCGTCGAGGGGGTCAGCACCCACGGCGCCACGATGAGTCAGGTTGCAGAGGATTTCAATACCACGTTTGACGATACAATGGCTTTTTCGGCCTTTGATGTTGGCAATGAACCCGACACCGCAGTTATCGTGTTCGTTTGCTGGATCGTATAGGCCCTGAACGGGCGGCATACCTATATGAGCTGTCATGTTTGTTCCTTGTCGTTGGCTACAGATAAGCAAAATATTATATCATGCATGTCAGATTACGGATGGAAGATTCTCGCAGAAGTTGGCCCGGTTGGGCTCGAGGATGGGCAAGCCTCTCATGCCGTGCGTACTATCTTATTTTGTGGCAACAATCATTCCGGGGTTACTTCGGTGTTCATCTGTTCTTGTTGCGGTTTCACTCCGAACAGAGTCTGTAAATTACTGTCAATGCTTCTTAAATGCAAGTCTCTCTGTGGAAACGGGATTTCAATGCCTTCCTCACGGAACAGACGGTCGATTTGCACGCCCAGCTCGCTGTAGACTTTTAAACGGTCATCGATCGTATGGATCCAGACGCGCAGTGCAAAGTCGATCGAGCTGTTACCGAAACCAGTGAAGATTGGACTCGGTGGGGGATAACTGAGTACATCAGGGTTTTCCTTCGCTGCCCTGGCCAGAATCTCCAGGACTTTTTCCAAGGGGCTGCCATAGGCGACGCCGACCGGCAGAACGACTCTGACGATTTTACTGCTGAAGGTCCAGTTGGTGACCTTCTGCGCGATCAGGTCAGCATTCGGCACGATAATCTCTGATCGGTCAAAGGTCTCAAAAATCGTCGAGCGCAGTCCAATTTTGGTGATCGTGCCCCAGTCTTGGTCGATATTAATCACATCGCCAACCTTGACCGGACGTTCGAACAGCAGGATCAGGCCGCTGACGAAATTGTTGACGATATTCTGCAGGCCGAATCCGATCCCGACCCCCAGAGCGCCGACGACGATCGAAAGGTTCTGCAGCCCAAGGCCGGCCATGCTGACGGCGACCAGGAAGCCGACGGTGAACAGGGCGTAGTGGGTCAGGCGCTTGAGCGACTCCTTGACGCCGATATCCATCTTCTTCGGCGTCATGAACTGCGAATCGACAAACGCCTGGATCACCCAGGAGATAATCGTGGTTAAATAGAGAATGATCACGACCAGCAAGATCATCTGGACGGAAATGTTAACTTCACCGATCGTATATTCAAAACCCAGCAGAGCTTCATGTGCTTCGCTTGCGCTGTCGAAGATCTTCCAAACCACCAGCAGGTGTATGCCAAAGTTCACCATAATAATGGCACTCACCAATAATTGTAGTTTGCTGGTTGCCTCTTCCACACCAAGGAGCTGTATAAAATTCCGATTCCTGATTCCCTCTATCTGGATCAGTGAGGCTATGCCATTTTTTGCCAGATACAGGGCCATTTTGAGGATAATCAGGGAGATATAAGTTGTGAGGGTGGCGTCAATCAGATTCGTGGTGAAACTTTCGAAACCGAGGGCGGAACTTATCAGGCCGATGATTGCGACACCCAGCAGCAGGAATATCCAGGGGCGCTGCCTGAGTATTTCCATGCCCGGTTTGCGGATCAGGTGCCAGCAGACCGGAATCGTCAATGCGCAAATAAACGCATTATAGAGTTGCAGCAATGGCGTCGGCAGACCGAAAGTCCTGAGGGTTTTGGTGATGATGAAAACCACAGCAACGGCCCGTATGGCATTCTTTATCTCAGCTTTCGAATAGAAAGCATTTAACAGGCGCATTGCGGCGATTGTAATGGCCATGAACTGCAGCCATTTCAAGTTGATTGGCAGATTCCGGTTCAATTCGGTCAGCAACCCTATCGATGCGATGCTGATGAAAACGGCACTTGACAGGGGGCGCTGGAAGAGAAAAGCCCATTCATCGCTCAGAGGCAAGCCCCTTCTGGTGCGATAGGCAAACAACATGCTGATGATGAGCATGGAGAAAAGATATATGCCGATGGTTTTGCCATGGCGCTGTATAAAGCCACCCGGCAGGCGACTGTTCGTCACAACATTTTCTCTAAAATTAGAGAAGAGTTCCCGGTCGAACTGATGGTAGAAATCTGGTTCGAACATCTCGATCGCATTGCGCCGGAAGGTGTTCCTGCGGAGATTGTCCATGGCCTTGTCAATCGTGTTCAGACGACTCGTAATAATCTCCTGTCCCGGGGCATATTTCTGCTGCGCTTTGATCAGTTCACTTGCGACCAGGGCGATTCGTT
>JAFDBW010000099.1 GCA_019313105.1 Deltaproteobacteria bacterium
ACCATATTCAGGGCCGATGGCATCGGCCATCATGTTCGTATAATCGAGGGTGATTGTCATATCTCGCTCCATGGCGCGCCTGTTGGCACAAGGGGAAATCAAGGCTGTCACTTGTCAAGTTTCTTCAATCGATTCACTTCTGTTTTTGTCAGGGTGCGCGCCTGGCCGGGCGCAAGGTCCCCCAGAGCCAAAAAAGCGTAACCGATACGTACCAGCTTGCTCACCTGGTAACCCAGGGCTTCACACATACGCCTGACCTGTCGGTTGCGCCCTTCGTGAATGCACAGCTCGAACCAGGTGTGACCGTCGCTGACGCGGACCTTCTCAACCCTGGCAGGGGCGGTCATCCCGTCATCCAGCAGGACCCCCTCGGCAAGCCTGATTTTCGACTCGTTAGTCAGCTGGCCACGGATCTTGACCAGGTATCGCTTATCAACCTGGTGGCTCGGATGAGCCAGGCGGTTGGCGAGATCGCCGTCATTGGTCATCAACAGGAGTCCGGAGGTATTGATATCTAGACGTCCGACCGGGAAAAGACGGACCGTATAGTCTCTCACCAGGTCAGAAACCACGCGACGTCCGTCAGGATCATTCAGTGTCGTCACAACCCCAAGGGGCTTATTAAGGAGAAGATAAGTCGGCTCTTCGGCGGCCCTGATGGGTTTACCGTCAATCAGGATTTGGCAGTTTCCCGCATCGGCCTGATCGCCCAGCTTGGCAACCTGGCCGTTGACACGGACCCTGCCTGCAGCAATCAACTCTTCAGCTCGACGTCGCGAGCAGTAACCGGCGGCGGCAATTATTTTCTGCAGGCGTTGTTGCATAGGCACATCAAACAACGTTCCCGCTGTGCTCGGGCCCAGCGGCAATAAAGCGATCGATTAATGGCTCATGGCAGCAAACAGCAGCCGGTGCAGAACCTCAGACAGTTCCGTATTATCCTCGCCTTTCGCATACATGGACGTCAGGTCAGAGAATACACCGCAATAGTGATTGACCAGACGTGGCTTGTCGGTCGCCAAGTTGAAAACCAGGTTGTCCTGACCTTCCTGGTGCAGGGTCGCCAATTCTTTGGCATGGTCCAGTTCGACAAGGCCGCCTTCATAGCGAAGATGTGTCGTCTTGTAGTTTTTACCAAGCGTCCAGTTGGTATCGATCATGCCGTAACAGGTCATCCCCTGCTCGACAAACTTGTAAATCCCGAGGCCCTGGACCTGGTCACAGTCAAGGGATGGAATAACCGTCATGCGGCCATCGAGCAGCTTCATCGAATCGGGTTCAATCAGACGTGACAGGGCACTCAGGCCGCTGGCCCCGCTGTCCGTCCATGCACCGGCTTTGCCTACTGCGCCGAGGGTCAGTTTGCCGTCAATGTAATAGGGGTCGGCAAAGCAGGTATTCAGACCAAGCAATTTGCCAAGGTCAAAATTATGCGAATTGCGTTGTTCACGCCACCAGTCGACTTCGCGCCCGTAAGCTGGGTGAAAGGCTGTATAAAGGGGTAATTTACGTGTCCGGGCGGCTGTTAACAGGGCATCCATTTCCGACTGACTGGTACAGAGTGGTTTTTCCACAATCGCAATCCTGTCGGACTCGATAACCCTCATTGCCACTTCAAAGTGAGAATTTGTCGGTGTCGAAACAAGAAAGGCGTCAGCTTTCGATTTCTGCAGCATTTTCTCCAGATTCTCGTGGAACTGGACACTCCCGGGGAGCTCTTCGGCCTTGTTGAGATCAAGGTCATGGGCATCCACCAGCTTGATCCCTGGAGTATGGGTAATGGCCTGCATCTGGTAGTTGGCAATCTTTCCGATTCCGATCAGTGCAATCTGCATGGTCTCTCGCTCCATCATGTTGATTTAAGTTTTCACTAAAAAATTCAGCTTTCAAGTGAAGCATATTTCACAAAGTTTTTCACTGAAAAACATGACCTGTGATCCGTGACGGGTCACAGCTTACAACTTGGTGCTTGATTCAACCCAATAACGCATCGATCGCGTCAAAATTAAAACGCTTGTTCGCCAGCTCCTTGATCAGTTCGATCTTCTGGGTGTCCTTGGCATTAAGCTTTGACACGTCATCATTGATGATATTGAAAACTTCGGCGGTATTCTTACTGATGCGCATATATGGAACCCCGCTGCGGTCAAGGATCTTCTGGGTGATCGAGCTGACCTGGGCCATCCCCGGGATCAGCAACCCGGCCAGCAGGTGATGGTATTCCGGGATATTGTAGATATTCGCCAGGGTCACCAGCAATTCGTCACGGCTGCTGGTGACGATCAACAGTGAAGATTCCTGCAACATTTCCGTGACACGTTGAGTCGATGCGGCACCAATCTGCACATGATGCACGATCTGTCCGGCGGCCTCCGGGTTGCCATGCAATTCAATATCGAGCACTTGGCTGATACGACGCAGGGTGGGGTTGGCGAGGATCGGCTGGTAATTGAAGCCGCCGATCACCTTGAATGACTCACGGGCAAAAGCGAGTGAGAGATAATGCAGGGTCTTGTCACGTTTGTCCGGAATAATCTTGTTGGCCAGGACCGCCCGCACTTCGGCGCCTTCCTGTTTGAACAGGGCCATATTCATGTATGCGGCATCCACGACATTGCCGATACCACCGCCGGTTACAATCAGGACCGGAGCATCAACCAGCCTGGCAATCCGGGCATTAGAAAAACCGATCACCGATCCGACCCCGGTATGTCCTGCCCCCTCTATGATGAGAAAATCGTTTTTCCGGTCGAGTTCATCGATCGCATCAAGGATTTTCCTTTCCAGATCCTGGCCGGAGATTTCACCGTCGAGGACCTTCTGTGTATCTCCCGGCATCAACACGACCGGCGACATGAGAGCCAGATCGTCTTCGAGACCGAAGACTTCCGCCATCAGTGCCGCGTCCTTGTCTGCAACCATCCCGTTTCTGGCCACGGTCGGCTTGGGCCCCAAAGGCTTGATGAAACCGACCCGCGCGTACTTTTTGCGGGCCATATACATCAACGACAGGCTGGTTGTAGTTTTACCGCTGTTCTGGCCGGTGGCGGCGACAAATACCTTGCGGGCCATAAAATACTCCTTAAAAGAAGGACGTGTGGGATGCGAGGTGCGAAAAAGAAAGGTTTTTTACCATCGCACCTCCCTCTTCGCGCTGCGCACTGCCTGTTCTAATTCCTGTCTTTCACCAACTTGGAAATCGCCTTGAACTGTTCGTGGGTCGATTGCTTCAGCATCTGGAAGAGAACCGTTTCAGCGGTCGTCGCCACAGCGCCTGCCTGTGCAGCATTGGCAATCCCGGCCAGGAAATCGATCTTGTTGCGCGAGCAGATAGCATCGCGCAACAAATGCACGTGGTAACCCTCTTCAAGCAGGCCGAGGACTGTCTGGTAGACACAGACATGAGCCTCCATGCCGGTCACAATGACCTGACTGCGACCTGTTTCTTTGATTGCGGCAAGGAAATTCGGCTCACCACAACAGCCGAAGCTGACTTTTTCAACCACCTTGTCACTGCAGGACTCAGCAAGTTCAGCAACGGTATGCCCGATCCCTTTCGGATACTGCTCCGTGGTGACGACCGGGACCCCGAGCAGCTTGGCCGCCTCAACCAGCATCGCAACAGTGCCGCGCAACCGCAAATAAACCTTTGGCGGCATCGCCGGCACCAAACGCTCCTGGATATCAATCACCACCAGAACCGCCTTGTCCGCATCCAGCTTGAATTTCTCCATATCAGCCGACATATGATCTCCTTTATCTTTTTTTTTTACTTTTCACCGAGTCTCAAGGATACACCCGCATCACCTGTTCGGCAACGCAGGCCGGTTTTTCCTTGCCTTCAATTTCGATGGTTAACTTATACACAATCTGCGCTCCCCGGTTGACCTCTTCAGCTGATTGTACAGCCGTCCTGGCACGAATCCTGTCGCCGCACAGGACCGGTTCCGGGAAACGCAGTTTGTTAAAACCGTAGTTGACCCGCAGGCGCATGCCGGGGTAGTTGCATGAGAAAAAATCCGGGTGATTGCTTTGACTCAGGTACGGCAAAAGCGACAAGGTCAAAAAACCATGGGCAATGGTCGTGCCATACGGCGATTCTTTGGCGGCACGCTGCGGATCGATATGAATCCATTGCTGATCGCCGGTCACACGTGCAAAATCATCGATGCGTTGCTGGTCAATCTGCAGCCATGGGCCAACGTGAATTTCCCGACCTGCAAGCGTTCGGTATTTTTCAATCAATTCCGCTGTCGCTGACATCCTTTGCCCATCTCTCTGTAGAAATTCATTGCCACAACCTTACATATAGCTATTGACGCATGCCTGCAAGCCAAATCAGTTAAAAAACCACACCCGCATATATTAATTCTTATTGCAGATAAACCTTGAGCAATTTCAATTGTTTCCTGATAATAGATAAATATTGACCGTCTACGCAAAAGTTGCGATTGTGCTAAAGTCAGATCGCGATGCGGAGATTGCTGAAATGTAACCTTTCCGACATCGCCATCTCTTCTCACTGCATGAGGCCCAGCATGTCACAAACCGAGAAAAACAAACCCGGGAGCCAGCCGAGTCCGATGCGTCGCGCTACAGACAGGGTACCTCCAAACAAGTATATGTTGACGATCAAGGACGTCGCCAAGCTCCTGCACCAGCGCAGCAGGATCAGCGACGAGCAGTATCAAATGATCCTCGAGCGTGGCGATGCCCAGGCCGCCCGGCTGAACAGTCATCTCAAGCTTGGCAAAGTAAAAAAAGATCTCTACCTTGCTGAACTTGCATCCCCGGCCCAGATCATCACCTCATTCAAGCTGGAAGTCCCGGCAACCCAGAAGAAGCTGACCGAAGATGCCGTAACCGAGCTGATTGCCCAGGCCGCCGGGATGGAATATATTAAGATCGACCCGCTAAAGTTGGAGCTTGATGTCGTAACTGATCAGATCCCGCGGGCCTTCGCCCTGAAAAATCTGGTGGTGCCGATCGATGCAAAAGACGGGGTCGTCACCATCGCAGTCGCGGACCCTTACAATATCAGGCCGATCGAAGACCTGCAGCACGCTTTGGGGATTCGAATCAAGCGTATCTTGGCCTCACGCAGCGATGTGCTGAAGATTCTCGAGGAGTTTTTCGGTTTCCAGGCCTCGGTGAAAGCAGCCCAAAGCGAAATGGGCCTGCGCTCGGAACTGTCAAGCCTCGAACAGCTCTTCAAGATGCGTGGTAGAGATGAAATCGAGAGCAGTGACCAGCACATCATCTCCGCCGTCGAATTTCTCCTCAAATACGCCTTTGATCAGCGCGCCAGCGATATCCATATTGAACCGAAGCGCGAGAAGTCGATGATCCGTTTTCGCGTCGACGGAGTATTGCACAATATTCACTCCGTACCGGGCAATCTGCACCCGGCGATGGTGTCACGTCTGAAACTGCTTTCCCGCCTCGACGTTGCCGAGAAGCGCCGCCCGCAGGATGGCCGCATCAAGACCGAGCATATGGGCAAAGACATTGAATTGCGTGTCTCCACCCTGCCGGTTGCCTTCGGCGAGAAGGTGGTTATACGTATTTTCGACCCCGAAATCCTCATGCAGAAACTCGACCGGATCGGCTTCAATGAACGCGAATACAAACTCTACAGTTCATTTATCAGGATGCCGCATGGCATCATTCTGGTCACCGGCCCCACAGGCAGCGGCAAAACAACGACTCTGTATTCATCCCTGAAAACCATCTCGACACCGGAGATCAACATTATCACCGTTGAAGACCCGATCGAGATGGTCATGGAGGACTTCAACCAGGTCGGCGTCCAGAGCGCAATTGACATCACCTTTGCAACCGTTCTACGGAATATCCTGCGCCAGGACCCCGATGTACTGATGATCGGTGAGATCCGTGACCGGGAAACCGCCAGTAATGCCGTGCAGGCCGCCCTGACCGGGCACCTGGTCCTTTCAACCCTGCATACCAATGACGCGCCCTCCTCGATCGCCCGGCTTCTCGATATCGGCATTCCGGCCTTCCTGATCAGCTCCACCGTCAGCGGCATCATCGCCCAGCGACTCCTCAGGACGATTTGCCAGGAATGCAAGTTCGAGAGGGTCCTCACCAAGGAAGAGATGGTTTACCTGGGAATGCAGGAGAAAGAATACAGGGTCTGGGAAGGCAAAGGCTGTGACGAATGTCGCGGCACCGGCTACAAGGGGCGTACCGGAATCTTCGAGGTCCTCGAGTTTACCGACCGCCTGAGGGCACAGATCACCGAACAGACTGATATGACAAAGATTTACGAAATCGCCAAGGCAGACGGCATGGTCAGTCTACGCGAGTTGGCGATCCAGAAGCTGCTCGATGGGCACACAACCTTCCAGGAGATTGTGTCCGTCACCGGTTAATCTGCAGAGAAAAATCTTTTCAACGTCGAGTGCACAAAATACTTACGCCTGATTGACTTCCTTCTGATTCATGGTTCTGTTTAATAACAGGATCATATCAAGGAGGAAGTCATGTGCCGCTACAAGACTTTTTTCGCCATCTTTATGGCCACCCTTTGCCTGCTTCTCTCCCACAGCTTTATTGCGATACCGGCTGCGGCCCAAATGGACTGGATGAAGGCCGGTAAGGACCTGCTCGGCACAGTCAGCACAACGCCACCGGACAGCACCTCTGGTCTGACCAACAGCGAGATCACCAGCGGCCTGAAAGATGCCCTGAGGGTCGGCACCGAAACGGTCGTCAGTCAGCTCGGCCAGATCGATGGCTTCAATGCTGATCCTGCGATTCACATCCCGCTGCCTGACAGTCTCAACCAGGTCAAGTCTGCCCTTTCTGCGATCGGCATGTCGTCGCTGATGGATGACCTCGAACTCAAGCTGAATCGCGCCGCAGAAGAGGCGACTCCGCCTGCGAAGAAGCTCTTCCAGGATGCGATCACGGCGATGACGCTTGATGACGTCAAGGGTATCTACAACGGACCTGACGACTCGGCCACCCGCTACTTCCAGAACAAGATGTCCGCACCTCTTTCGGTAGAAATGCAGCCGATCGTTGAGAATGCCCTTAACCAGGTCGGTGCAGTCCAGGCCTACGACGCAGTCATGGGACAGTATTCCAGTATCCCCTTCGTACCTGACGTCAAGGCCGACCTGAACAAGTATGTGGTCGACAAGGGGATGGAGGGAATATTCCACTACGTCGCCATAGAAGAAGCGGCCATCAGAAACGATCCTGTGAAACGGACCACGGATATCCTGCAGAAGATTTTCGGTGCTAAAAGATAGAAGAAGGCCGCTCCAGAAGTATGAGCGGCCTCAGTCTGCTGACAAAGTTCAGTCGGACATCTTGATAGAGTAGACAATAGTTGACTTATCTGTTGACCTTTTCAATTGTACCCTGGAATTAAAATTCAAAAGCAAAACCGTCGGGGTTGCCCGACAGCATCTTCATTTTTTTTTTAATGAAAAAGAAAACAAAGAAAGCTTGGCGCTGCGCTGGGCTTGTCTGGCGAGTCAGAGCGGCAACCTCAATTCAGTCAAGACTGTACGACTAAGTGTCTACACTTCCCCATAGGACCCGAGGCTCTTGAGAGCCTCTCCACTTGTGGAGGATTGTAGCGGGTGTTCTGTTTTGAGCTTTTCCCTTATAGGTCACACTTCAAGGAAGGCCTCCCTGTAACGGGCCGGCTTCTAGAGCAGTATCGTTTATTGATTTCATAGAACCCCGGCAAAGGAGATGCCCTCCGCAAGGAGATAAGGCGTTGCTTACTTATTGTCACCGCATGGAGAAAAGTAAGGCGTCTGGCAGTAAGCGAACTGCCGATTTTACTCTTAGAAATAAAGAATGAGGGCAACAGATCCACCTTCTGTTGCCCCAACCTTCACAGAAACTAAACCTGCCGTTAAAAAAGCATCACATGCGGAGCATGTCTACAATCCGAGGCCTCTTCAGAAGCATGAAGTACCCTTTACTCTTGTTTCGATCCGCGCCCTTAGCCCCATAGAATCCTTCCACCGACGATAATCAACAGGCCTCCGAGGACGCCCTGGATAACCGGACGGTAGCTCAGGAACAACGGCTGAAATGTCCTGCTCGATACCAGGTAAGCGACCGTTGCGTACCAAACCAGTGAAATCAGGAACATCGAAAGATTCAGGAAGACTTTGCCCAATAATGAAAAAGCCGGTCCCATCACCAAGGTGAAGAGACTCAGGTAAAAGGCCCAGGCCTTCGGGTTGGTCAGGTTGGTCAGCAGACCGATCCGGTAGGGCACCATAACCGACGCCCCGACTGTCTTGTTGGTTGTTTTAGGAACGATCTCTCTGCGACAGGTCCGCATCATATCCAGTCCGATCCAGGCCAGGTAGCCACCACCGACAAAGCGCATGATTTCTGCAAAGTGCGGCAGGGCATGGACAAGGGGCAACAGACCAACCAGGCCGGCAAACGCGAAGATTCCGCTGCCAGTTGCCACGCCCGTTGCGGTCAGCAGACCCTCAGCGCGGGATCGGTTCAGAGCTGTGTTGGTCACCAGGATAAAGTTCGGCCCGGGGGAGATGATGGCAAAGGTGAAGACACCAAGAAAAGTGAAGATAGCCGACCAGATTGATTCCATGGCGACAGTTTAGCGATAGTTTTAAAGGAAACAAGAGAAATTACGCGACCAGTGTGTTTGGGTGGTTATTAGTCGTAAAAGTTAAAGCTCCGGCCATGGAAAAGCCGAAATTTTGGGGTGGCTTATCGTCCACCATCAGTGAACTAAGCACGTCGCCCACTTCGGGATACGGCAATCTCCTTGGTGATCGACATCTGGTTGGGGCCGTTGAAATATTCTATCTTTCGAGCCATCATGCCTTGAGCATTTTAGTGTACAGACTCCTTCTGACTGCCCCCTATCGAGTTGGGTTGAGGGAGAGGCTAAGTCTATGCTGACACAGGAGCTTGTTAATTTGTTGCTCCAACCTAAAAGGCAGAAGCTCGATTATGCTCTTTGAAAAGCTCAAAAGTACTGTTACCGCCAAGAATGTCAGTGGCATTTTGTTGGATCTGAAGGTGCATGACATTTATAATGATTTCTATTCTTTCATCATGTAAGTTTTTTGGCATTTTTGTTCAGAATCATTTTATGTTACGAATATAAAGATCTCTTCAGCCTCATTTCATATTGGAAGAGGCTTTTAATTTTCATAAATTAATTAATAATCGGGCTTGTTGTTACAAGGCCCATATCTCCTAACCGGTTTTAGAGATTTTTGATGTCCATGGACTTATCCATAATCATCGTCAATTATAAAAACAGTTCCTCGCTCAAAAAATGTCTCTCCTCGATTTATCAAACCCTCGACAATCTGGAGTTCGAGGTCCTCGTCATCGACAACAACTCTTTTGACAAAAAGCTTGAAGCTTTGGAGATAGAATTCCCTCAAGTTAAATTCATTAGAAACAAGACAAATGTTGGATTCGCCAAAGCCAACAACCGCGCAGCCGAATTCTCGAAGAGCGCCACTCTGCTTTTCCTCAATCCCGACACGCAGCTAACGGACTCGGCTATCGCCAGCATGTACGCGCACCTAATAAAGAATCCAAATATAGGCGTTTTTGGTCCTAAGGTCTTAAACAACGATGGCTCCCTGCAATATTCCTGTAGAAGTTTTCCGACTCTGTGGACAGGACTGTTTAACCGCTACTCCATTGTATCCCGACTGTTTCCCGGCAACCGTTTCACTAAGCGGTATCTAATGACCGATTACGACCACCAAGAAACGCGAAACGTGGATTGGGTTTCCGGTTGCTGTATGATGATCCGATCCTCTACTTTTAAAACGGCCGGTGGCTTCGATGAACATTATTTTATATTTAATGAAGATGTAGATTTATGCAAAATTCTGCAAGACCAAGGTTACCGAGTGGTTTATTTTCCGCACGCCAGAGTTTTTCATGAAATCAGCTCCAGCAACCGGAAAGTTCCCTTCTTTATTACTCTCAAGCGTCATCAAGGCATGAGTTATTATTACCAGAAGCATCACAGCGGTAACCCGCTTTTTCAATGCCTGATCCAAGCGATGGTAGCCGTAAGGTGCATGTCACAACTTTTCATCAACCTGTTTAAATAACTTCAAGCATCCCTAGTGTAGCTATGCTTTATGTATGCTAAGCTACTGTCATGACGATTAAAAAGGCGCACATTTCTGAGCACAAATTTCAGCAACTTGTTCGCCTGTTTTCAACCAATCTGGGCGTTTCTCAGATCGCTCGATTGACTGGGATAAATCGCAAAACCGTTAACCGATATCTCACAAAATTGCAGCGTCTTTTTGAATACTATTTTCTTATTTTGATAAGACACCTGTATAAGCAGACAAGATGCCCACTTAGTCGTCGTGGGAAAATCAAGACAAGTTTACGTGCAGTTCTGGAGACCCTCTGAGACAATCTAAAGTCGTCAATCATGTCAGTGAAATTAATTGCAAACCCATGACTCAAAAGGAAAAAGGCCAGTTTTTGGGAACTGACCTTTTTCTGTCAAATGGTGGAGGTTGCGGGAATCGAACCCGCGTCCGAAAATCTTTCACGTCAGGCGTCTACATGCGTAGTTCGTGTTTTGCTTAACCCGTAAGAGCTCCCACGAACAGGATTTCTTGCGGGGGAGTCCGCTTAAGTTTCGCCTTCACGTCACGGACACTCGCGAAGACTAGCCCACTAAATTAACGTCTCAAAACCCACATGGGCGATGAATCAGGAGACGAGACAGCAATTAAGCTGCCAGTGCGTAACGAACGTCAGTGTCGGCGTTTGTTAGTGTTGGGCTTTTTATCGGAGCCAGCCCACTCCGGCATGCAACCAGCGCTTCCAATCCCCGTCGAAACCTTGGCACCCCCTTTTTATTCGGTTGCTGTTAACTGGAGACCGGGGGATGGAAAAAACCAGGCCCCAACCTCATTACGCTTTAATTATCTCACAATAACAACTATTTTTCAATAAGTTAAAAGAACTATTTCGAGTGATCTCTCATTGCGCGACTCGCTTCACGATCAGCCTGCTTGCGCTTGAGGGTCTCACGCTTGTCATAAAGCTTCTTGCCGCGACAGACGCCGATCTCGAGTTTGGCGCGACTGTCCTTGAAGTAGATCTTGGTCGGCACCAGGGTCAGCCCCTTTTCATCGACTTTCTTGATCAGCTTGTCGATCTCGTAACGGTTCAGGAGCAGCTTGCGTGAACGCAGCGGGTCGTGGTTCTCGCGATTACCCTGCTCGTACGGGCTGATGTTCATGTTGTCGACGAACACCTCGCCGTTACGAATTCTGCAATACGATTCCTTGATACTGACCTGGCCCATGCGAATCGACTTGACCTCGGTCCCCTGCAAGGCAAGGCCGGCTTCGAACACTTCATCAACGAAGTACTCGTGGTAAGCCTTCTTGTTATTGGCGATAATTTTTATACCCATTTGACCCCGGAGGCTTGATGCTGGAGGCTGGTTGCTGGCAAATAATCGATGATTTTACCAGTCCCCGGTCCCCAACCCCAAGATACAGAATTATTCATCCCGAAGAATAGCAACAATCTTAGGCATATACGTCTCTTTCGACAGGACGTTGCTGCCAACCCGGAGAATGACGAAGCTGCCGCTCATGAAAAATACTCCGAAAATCGCCGAAAGCAGGTTCGGATCGAGGCCGAGGTCCAGCTTTTCTCCCACCGCCTTGCCGACCAGGGCACCGATCACCAAGGCGATCAGCGGCACGATATAGAGCAGGAACGATGACTGCAGAAAAGACCGGGTTGTGGTAGCAATCCGCACATGGTCGCCCACATTTGCTCCGAGGTCGTTCTTCACCTCGATCAGGCGGGTGTGCCCATCGTCCCCGAGCATGCAGCTGCCACTGGTGGCACAATGTTCACAGAGGCTGCTCTTGCGGCACATGACCACCGCGGTGGCCTTGCCTTTCAATTCGATGATGGTACCGTTCTCTTCTATCATATCAATCACTTTGGCATATCGAAGGCAGATCTGGCTTAGCGATTTCAAACATATTGCAAATCATTCTATCACATCAGCCTTTTTTACAAGCACAGGGGCCTTCCTTTCAGGTGGCGTTACCATGCCACCGCTGATGATCAGCTTGAAAGCCTCTTCGACTGTCATCTTCAGCACGATCAGGTCGTCTTCCGGCACAAGAATATAAAAGCCGGACGTCGGATTCGGTGTCGTCGGAACGAACACGTTGACCAGGTTTTCAGCTGTCACACGCTGTACCTCACCCGAAGATTTTCCGGTCACAAAAGCAACCGACCAGATCTGCTTGCGTGGATATTCGATCAGGACCACCTTGCGAAAGGCCCCATGGTCGCGTTTCAGAACGGTATCGGCAACCTGCTTGAACAGCGTATACACGCCCTTGACGACAGGAATTCTGTCGACCAGAGTTTCCGAGAATGTCACCAGAGAACGGCCGAAGATATTCGCCGCCAGAACCCCGACAAGCAAGATCAGAAGCAAGGTAGCCAACAGGCTGATGCCGGGCACCGGGATTCCGTACAGCACCTCGGGTCGCAGGATTTCTGGCAGTACCGTTATAAGAAGGCCGTTAACGAGGCGAAACAGCCAGCGGAGCACCAGCAGCGTCATGGTGATCGGTACGACCACCAGAAGGCCGGTCAGGAAATATTTTTTAAGTTTGTGCCTTAACAGCCGGTTAAATGCTGAGAGTCGAGTCATAACACCTCATCGGGTAGGGACAACAAGCGATGTATTATAGTGGCAGCTCACGATTCCGGCAAGACGTTCTGCGCGGCCAGGTAAAGATGGCTGACCGCAACGCTCTCACCAGCAGCGCAAAGCGCTTCTTCAACTTCGTCGATGGCGGGCAGGCCGGTCAGTCCAACGACCTGGAAAGAGGCATCACTACCGGAGGCAAGCTGCCCTATCCTGCCCTGCAACCCCAATGCCCTGGCCCCACCGAGCGTAGCAATTTCTAACCATTTGCGTGGTGAAACATCACCAGCAAACCAGCTACGGGCAAAAGCCAGCTCGTGCCAGATTGACAGGCTCGGCGCGCTGGCCAGACTGTCGGTGCCGAGCGAAAGTTGCACACCAGCCTTCAGATAATCAACCACCGGCGCCCTGCCGACGTCCAGGGCTGCATTGGAGCGCGGGCACAGGGCAACATAGCAACCGGTACGTTTAACCAGGGCGATATCTGAATCATCCACCTGTACACCATGCACCATCAGGTCGTTACGTCGCAAACGCCCCGCCCGGCACAAAAACTCGACGGGACTGCAGCCGGAAGCAGGATCGGTCGCAGGGTCCCATTGCGCAGCCGTATAGAGTTTGTCCGCGATCGCCCCCTGCCCCGACCGTACAAAAGCGGACTCCTCTGCGGACTCGGCCAGGTGGATGCTACTTTGAAGTGACTGTTCTGCAGAAAAAGCGAACACCTGATCGATGATGGACGAAGACAGCGTGTATGGCGCGTGGGGGGAGAGTCCCCAGTTGAGGGCCTTGCCGGGAGGCCGACCAAGCATCGTCTCGATGGTCTCAAGTCGATCAGACACAACACCTTTATCATGACCAAGAACCTCCGCATAAACCTTTCCATACAATGGTGATCCCTGGTAAACATCCACCCCAGGTAATGTGGTCAAGATGTCTCCGACTGCGCCGGTTCCGGACCTTAAGGACTCTTTCAGCCCCCAGGCAAGAGAATCCCGGAACTGGCTGAGGTCAAGATTGCGGCGGACCCTTATCAGCTGGAGGATCCAGTCGACAAAATCCCGAGGTGCTTCAACCTCACCGGTTGTATTCAGCCAATCAGGGAATGAGCTAAGCTCGAGATGAGTATGAGCATTGACCATCGGCGGCATCAGAACCGCATCACCGAAATCAACTTCTTTCGCACCTTGAGAAATATTTCGCAATTCGGCGCGTGAACCGGAAGCCAGGATCCGCCCACCATCAACGAGCAAAGCCCCGCCTTCAATCGGCGGGGCTGTTATCGGCAAAAGATATCTGGCCGTGTAGAGAGTAGATGCCATAAGGGAATCGATCAGGCACAGGCAGAGGTTGGCGGTTGATTGATTTCAGCACACAACAATTCGACATA
>JAFDBW010000100.1 GCA_019313105.1 Deltaproteobacteria bacterium
AATCTGCAAGACGCTCTGACCGGCTTTATGAAGAAAGTCAATAAAGCCGAACGCCTGTTCGCCTAGGTCGCCAATAGGCCACGAGCCTGGCAGTGATGTGGGGTGCAGCAGAATACCACTTGATCTCAGCATGGCAACAATCTCCTGTGGGCGGATTATGCCACAGGAAAATATCGGAACAAGGGTAAACTTTGCTGGTTGGATGTACGGACCACTGGCGAGGGTTTATGGCGCTTGGCTACTTTCGGGGATTAATGTATATTTGCCGGTGGCCTGGGTATCCATTGTTTCGGCCATTATTTACTGGCCCACTTGCCAGGTTCATCAAGACTGCGTTAGAATCGGCTCTACAGAAACGGGCTTGCGGCCCGTTTTTCTTGTGGTATTCGACAGGTGATCACGAAATGAGGACAATTTGAGCAACCGGTTTATTCAGGAAATTAAAAAACGCAGGACATTCGGCATCATCAGTCACCCTGATGCTGGCAAGACCACATTGACTGAAAAACTTTTGCTGTTCGGCGGGGCGATCCAGATGGCGGGCGCGATCAAGGCGCGCAAGGCCGCACGGCATGCCACCAGCGACTGGATGAAAGTCGAGCAGGAGCGCGGCATCTCGGTGACCACATCGGTCATGAAGTTCGGCCATCGCGGCTGCGAGATCAACCTTCTGGATACCCCCGGGCACCAGGACTTTTCCGAGGATACCTACCGGGTTTTGACTGCCGTGGACAGTGCCCTGATGGTCATCGACAGTGCCAAGGGGGTCGAGGCGCAGACCGAAAAGCTGATGTCCGTCTGCCGCATGCGTAATACTCCTGTGATCACCTTCATCAACAAGATGGACCGCGAGGGGCAGTATCCCCTTGACCTGCTTGCCGATGTCGAGGACAAACTGCAGATAGAGTGTGCGCCGATGTCGTGGCCAATCGGCATGGGCAAACGTTTCAAAGGGGTCTATAACCTCTATCGCAAGGAGTTGCGCCTGTTCAGATCCGGCGAGGAGCGTCGCACCGAGGACGTTCAGGTGATCAAGGATCTCAATGACAGCCGACTCGACGAACTCCTTGGCAGCGCTGCTGATGAACTGCGCGAAGATATCGAGCTCCTCGAAGGCGCAGCCAACCCCTTAGAACTGTCGGAATATCTCAAGGGTAACCAGACCCCGGTGTTTTTTGGCAGCGCCATCAATAACTTTGGTGTAGAGGAGCTGCTCGATGCGCTGGTTGACCTGGCCCCGGCCCCCGGGCCGCGGCAGGCCCAGAACCGTATCGTAGCCCCCGAGGAAGAGGCTTTCTCCGGATTCGTCTTCAAGGTCCAGGCAAACATGGATCCGGCGCATCGCGACCGGATTGCTTTCCTGCGGATCTGTTCGGGGCGCTTCCAGCGCGGCATGAAAGTGCGTCACCATCGGATCGGCAAGGAAGTCAGCCTCTCCAAGGCGATCATTTTTATGGCCCAGGATCGGGCCAATGTCGAAGAAGCTTTCCCCGGCGATATCATCGGCCTGCACAATCATGGCACGATCAAGGTCGGTGACACCTTTACCGACAAGGAGCCGCTCAAGTTCACCGGAATACCCAGCTTCGCCGCCGAGCATTTCCGGCGGGTTCGGCTGAAGTCTCCTTTGAAAGCCAAACAGTTGGAAAAGGGGTTGAAACAGCTCTCCGAAGAGGGAGCCATCCAGGTTTTCAGGCCACTGATAAGTAACGATTACATTGTTGGTGCGGTCGGTGTCCTGCAGTTCGATGTGACTATGGAACGCCTTAAGGTGGAATACGGCGTCGATGCCATCTACGAAGGTGTCGATTATGCCACGGCCCGCTGGGTCGGCAGTTCCGACCCGAAAAAACTGGCTGAATTTGAAAAGAAGAACCAGGCAAACCTGGCGATGGATGCTGAAGGCAACCTCAGTTATCTGGCGCCGAGTGAGTGGCGTCTTGGATACGTCATGGAACAGTGGCCAGGCATCGAATTTGCCAAGACCAGGGAACACGATTAGACGTCTGCCCTTGTCAGGTTGACAGCCGCATCAAGTTCAGTAAGATTTTATGAGCCTGCAGCCCTGGTTCTTGATTCTCGACGTGACACAGGCAGGTTGCCTTGTTTCTCCCGACGCTGTTGGGCTGGCCTTGTGAGCCAGCTTTTTTATTGTGCCAGGTCTCCGCTATGAGGTGTCGTTATGAAAACATTGGATTGGCGTACTGACCGCCTGAGGATCAAAGCCCTGCTGCGGGCCGATCAGAGTGCGGGTGAAGTCTTCGTCCAGGGCTGGCTGCGAACCGTGCGTCGCAGTAAGGGGGTCAATTTTCTGGCTCTCAACGATGGCTCCTGTCTCGAAAGTCTGCAGGTTGTCGTCGGCGAAGACTCGCCGGCTTTTGCAACGTCAGAAAGTCTCGGGACCGGTTGTTGTGTTGGTGTCCGGGGAACAGTTGTAGCGTCACCTGGAGAAGGGCAGGCATGGGAGGTCCAGGCCGCAGAGATTATCGTCTACGGCCAGGCCGATGAGACTTTCCCCCTGCAGAAAAAGCGCCACGGTTTCGAGTTCCTGCGCTCAATTGCTCACCTGCGTCCCAGGACCAACGCCTTCGGCGCAGTGTTTCGGGTCCGCAGCCGGATTGCTCATGCCGTGCACACCTTCTTCCAGGAGCGGGGCTTCCTCTACATCCACTCGCCGATCATTACTGCCAACGACTGTGAGGGGGCCGGTGAGATGTTCCGAGTTACGACACTGAACCCGGAGAACCCACCGCAGGTTGACGGGCGTATTGCCTGGCACGAGGACTTCTTTGGAGCGAAGACCGGCCTGACGGTCAGCGGGCAGTTGCAGGGCGAACTCTTTGCCACAGCGTTCACCGACATCTACACGTTCGGTCCGACCTTTCGTGCCGAGAATTCCAATACCAGTCGGCACGCTTCCGAGTTCTGGATGATAGAACCGGAAGTCGCATTCGCCGATCTCGCCGTAAATTGCCAACTGGCCGAGGATTTCTTTCGTTTCATGGTCGAGTATGCCCTTGAGCATTGCCAGGAAGACCTGGCATTCTTTAACCAGTTTATCGACAAGGGGCTTCTGGAACGTCTCGAAAACGTTGTCAAGACACCCTTTCAGGCCATGAGCTATACCGAAGCCGTTGAGCGGTTGCAGAAAAGCGGTCAGAAGTTCGAGTTTCCGGTGGAATGGGGATGTGACCTGCAGTCCGAGCACGAGAGGTACCTGACCGAGCAGGTCGTCGGAGGGCCATTGTTCGTCACCGATTACCCGGCCGGAATCAAGGCCTTTTACATGCGGCAGAATGATGACAACCGGACGGTTGCAGCAATGGATCTGCTGGTGCCGAAGGTTGGTGAGATCATCGGTGGCAGCCAACGCGAAGAACGTCTCGACATCCTACAACGTAAGATGCGGGCCTTCGACATCCTGCCTGAAAGCCTCGACTGGTACCTCGACACCCGGCGCTGGGGAAGTTGCCCGCACGCCGGTTTCGGTCTCGGCTTCGAACGTTTTCTGATGTATATCACTGGCATGGAGAATGTCCGCGATGTCATCCCTTTCCCACGTACGCCCGGAAATGCCCGTTTCTAAATGAATGAACCAGGGTCTTTTAAACGCTCTTAAGTAGATTGTCCCTGTTTGAAGTCCGTTGCGCCCGCAACGACATCAGCGTATGCACGACCAGGGTGCCAACAATAAGTGCTCCTGCAACCAGGGTCGTCGTATGCGGTACTTCCTTTAAAACCATCCAAACCCAGATAGGGCCGAGGATTGTTTCGACAAGCAGGATCAGGCTTACTTCAGGGGCGGGCAGGTAGCGTGGCCCAAGGGTGATCATGGTAAAGGAGACCGGCAGGACAACGCCGCCGAGCAATAACAGCAGCAGGATGTCCGGGCTGGCAATGTTCATTGGCTGAGCCCCTGCTGTCAGAGCGGCGGGAACAACCAGCAGGTTACCGAGCAGGTTGGCCGGAATCATGTTGACGGATTTGCCGCTGCGGATCACGACCAGGTTGCTCCCCCACATGAATGTCGCTCCCAGGGCCAGCAGGTCGCCGAGCAGCAGCCCACTTGCCAGACTGCCGGAAAAAATCAACAAGATCCCGCCGAAACAGATGAATATTGCGATCCAGGTGTGCCGGGCGATCTTCTCGCGCAGGAATATCCGGCTGAGCAGGCTGCTGATTAACGGCGTGGCCGCAAGGATGATCAGAGTGTTGGCCGCGGCGGTCTGCTTGAGCGAGTTGACAAACATCAGGCTGCCCGAAGAAACGATGATTGCAGAGAGGACGCCGGTCCGGCCAATATTGTGGAAGCTTTGCAGGAATTGACGGCGATATGTGACCGCCAGAAATACTGATTGTATGCAACCGGTCAACAGGCAACGCCAGAACAGAAGAGTCCACACATCACAACGGACTAGTCGTACCAGGAGGGCATCCGGGCTGAGGATCAGCACGGCGGCAAAGGTAATCAGCAGCCCCTTGGTATGTGTGGAAAGGTTCATAGCGGCGATAGATGACACAGGAAAGTGGTAAAGGCAAGCGGGTTTTCAGTTTGACACTGTTTCAGGCATAATGTAGAAACGTCTGATGACCAACCGGAGCACGGTTGCCTGGTTCGAGCTCGGTTCTGGAATTGTAATGCAAAATTTTTTCTGACTTGAAAGGATACACAGAGTGCCTTTGTCGACGGTAGGTAAGATAGGTTTCATAGGCGGCGGGAATATGGCCGAGGCCTTTATCAAGGGCCTTCTGAACGGCGGTTTCCCCGTCGAGGATATTCACTTTTTTGAACCAAACGAACAGCGTCGTCAACTGATGGTGGATCGTTACGGGATCTCCTGCGCGGAGAACAATGCGGCGCTGGTCGAGATCAGTAATATCGTTGTTCTGGCGACCAAACCCCAGATTCTGGACAAGGTCCTGAAAGAGGTGAACGGGGCATTTGACGATAACAAGCTGTTGGTTTCGATTCTTGCCGGAATTACCACAACAACACTTGAAGCAGGTCTTGGCGGCCAAGCTCGTGTGGTGCGCGCCATGCCGAATACCCCGGCACTGGCCGGGCGCGGTGCCGCTGCGCTTTGTCCCGGCATGAACATCAACCAGGAAGACCGCCGGGTCGCCCAGCACCTTTTTGAGACCGTAGGCATCGCTCTCTGGGTGGAAGAAGGACAGATGGATGCCGTCACCGGACTCTCAGGCTCCGGTCCTGCTTTCGTCTACACATTCATTGAGGCGTTGACCGCCGGCGGTGTCCAGGAAGGCCTGCGGCTGGACATCGCGCACGCTCTCGCCGTGCAGACCGTAGTCGGTGCGGCACACCTGGTCCAGGCGACCGGTGAACACCCTGCCTTGTTGCGTGAAAAAGTCTGCAGTCCGGCCGGAACCACGATCAGCGCCATTCGCGTCCTTGAAGAACGGGGGCTGCGTGCCACTATGATGGAGGCGGTTGGCGCCGCTACGAAACGTTCGCGTCAGCTAGGTGAGGAGAATAAATAAAGCTTCTAGCCGGCCGCTTGCTGATGGATGGGTTATGCCGAGGAGGATGCAATGCTGTCATATCAAAGGATAACCATGGTTATTTTTGTGTCGTTGCTTTGCAACGTCACTGCTGCATGGGCTGAGACCCGTTACATCTCTGATCAACTGGTTGTGTCTCTAAGGGAACAGCCACAGAATGGTTCTGAAACGATTGTCTACCTCAAGACCGATACTCCGGTAGAAGTTCTCGAAGTCGGAGAGCAATACATACAGGTGAAAACGAAAAACGGCGAGATCGGATATATCCAGAAGAGCTATCTGACAGAGAAGACACCCAAGGCGACAGTTATCAGTCGTCTGACCCGGGAAAATGAAGGCTTGAAAGAGCGAGTCCAGGAATTGGAAAAGCAATACCGCGAAGCTTTCTCCAAAGGGGATGAGGCCCAAAAAAAGGTTTTATCTGAGTTGGAAGATGCACGTCTCCAGGTCGCTGAGCTGGATAAAGCTCTGCTTAAGTCGGAGACGGAACTGGCAGAGCGCACCCAGGCATATGAAGCATTAAAAAAGAATTCTGAAAATATTATCGACATTACAGCGGAACGTGACCGGCTCCGGCTTAGTCACGAGGAATTAACAACTGCGGTCACCAGTTTGGATGAAGAGAGAAAAGAGCTGCTGAAAAAAGAAACCATCCAATGGTTTCTTACCGGGGCGGGGGTGCTGTTTCTGGGTTGGGTGATCGGCAAGTTTTCCAGGTCACGGCGCAAAAGCTCCCTCTATTGATATAAAAGACGTTCTCTCGGTACATGATTGATAAACAAAGAAGCCCCCAATCAAATGATTTGGGGCTTTCATATTACTGACAAACAATGCACGTGTTACGTTCTTTTACCTGGCATGTGGTGTTTCTAAGAAGCTTAGGGCAACAGGTTGTGAATCTGTTGCCCGTGTTTTTTTGAAAGACAGAGCCGGCGGGTCGCATCCCGCCCGACGCCATACTTATTGTCCGGCAACAAAAGTATGAAAAGTGCCTTCCCCTTGCGGAGGGCATCTCCTCTGCCGGATTTCTGTGGCATCAACAAACAACAATGCTCAAAAAGTCGGCCCGTTGCAGGGGGCCTTCCAAAAGTCACATTTACAGGCAGAAAAACGAAAAGACGACAATCTTGAAGCCTACTCATCGGTAAAAGTTCTCAAGAGCCTCGGGGCCTGCGGGGCAATTCCGTATTGCATATCTTATGCAAACATGCATAAGATATGCAGTCTTGAGTTAATATGCGCAGGGGAGGCTGTGAAAAAGTATGCAATATCTGGTTGATGACTTGGATTCGCTGGCTCCGACTTTTCTCAAAGCACTATCCGTGCCTCTGCTGGCCTGTGATGTCCAGGGGCGAATTGTTTACACCAATCCGGCCGCAGAGAGTCAATTGAACGCCGAGGTCGGTGTCATGCTGGCCGAACCCCTGCCGAAATTGGCGGAAGCCGTCGGTAGCTTCAGTCGTAGTGCCAGGCCGTCGCCGCCCATGACCATCACTCGCGGTACGGGGGCGCCTTATCTGGCCCTGCTCAGCACGGTAAAATCTGCCGAGGGGCAAACTCTGACCCTATGCCTCCTGCCACCGGCGCCATCACCACCGGAATCCGATCAGCGAATGCAGGACTTCGAAGCTTTAACCCTGGAACTGCACGCGATCATCGATTCTTCGTCTGACGGGCTGTTTGTCTGCGATGCTGGGGCCAATGTCATCCGGGTGAATCCAGCTTCCGAGAGGATCCATCAGCGGCCTGCGGCCGAAATGGTTGGGCGGAATATGCGTGATCTCATCGAAGAAGGGTTTATCGACAGGTCCGCTGCCCTGGACGCCAGCATAGAGAAAAAAAGCGTCAGCCAGCTGCAGAACCTGCCGGGGGGCGGCAAACTGATTTCAGTCGCGACCCCGGTTTTCGATCACAGCGGCGAACTGATCCGTGTGGTCGTCAGCGAGCGTGACATCAGTGAAATAGATCAGCTGCAAAGAGAGTTGGAGAACCAGGAGGCGATCA
>JAFDBW010000101.1 GCA_019313105.1 Deltaproteobacteria bacterium
CCGGTATGTCCGAAGAGCCCTTGATCTTCATCGAGGTCGCACTGGTCGAGGGGTTGGCAACCAGCATCCAGGAGCTGCTCGATGAAGGCGCCCCGGATACCGACCCCCGGGAAGCCGACACTGCAATCTTCTATTCGATCTCCAACACCCAGAAAGGGCTGCAGGGGATCAGCTTCGGCCCTTTCCTGATCAAGCAGGTGGTGTCCAGCCTGCGCCAGGAGCTGCCAAACCTCAGAACTTTTTCCACCCTGTCGCCCCTGCCGGGTTTCCGTCGCTGGTTGACAACCTATATCGAAGCTGCCATGACGGGAAAGGAGCAGGATCCGATCCTGAACGCCATGAACGAAGCGGCCCGCCTGCTCGATACTGATGCGGAGCCGGACGCCGTCTTCAAGCTTCCGAACTGGTCGCAGAACCAGCAGGTCAACGAAATCTTAAGAGAGCCGCTGCTTTCATTGTGCGCCCGCTACCTGCACGAACAGCGCGAAAAGGATCAGGCACCACTCGACCCGGTCGCCCGTTTCCATCTTGGCAACGGCGCCCGCATCGAACGCATCAACTGGTTCGGTGATACGTCCGCCAAAGGGATGCAGGAATCGTGCGGCCTGATGGTCAACTATCTCTACCATCTCAAGGAGATGGAGCAGAATATCGAGGCCTATGCGACCAACAGAAATATCGCCGCCGCCAAGCGGGTGCGCAACCTGTTGCGTGATGACGAAGATGAGAAGGGCCAGTTGACCCGTCTGCGCCGGATGATCTCACTCAGGCGCAGCAACGGGTCAAACAACCCAGCGCAAACCTGAAATTCTTCTTGACCAGAGGACCGAATAATGAACCTGAAGCCTGAAGTCGTTGAGCAACTCGAACGGGTCCTTTCTGCAGTGGAGCAGCTTCTGCCACAAGCCGTTGAGCCAATCGACTGGGCCAGGACAACCGCAGCCAACTGGCGTCGCCACTCATTTGCCGGCTACCTGGAACCGATTGAAAACATCGAGAACACCGCTTTGGAAGAACTGGTCGGTATCGACCGGCAGAAAGAGATCCTCGAGCGGAACACCTGCCAGTTCCTGCGCGGCTTTCCGGCCAACAACGCACTGCTCTGGGGGTCGCGGGGAACCGGCAAATCTTCCCTGGTGCGGGCGTTGTTGAACAAGTACGCCAGCGAGGGGCTGCGCATCATTCAGATCGATAAACATGACCTGAATTTCCTGTCCGACATTTTTGCCCAGATCGGCAAGCAATCCTATCGCTATATCATTCTCTGTGATGACCTCTCCTTTGAATCGGACGACCCGGGCTACAAGATTCTGAAAAGCGTCCTTGATGGATCGGTCTATGCCTCGCCGAAGAATGTCCTGATTTACGTGACCTCCAACCGGCGCCATCTGCTGCCGGAGTTTCACACCGACAACCTCGGCGCCAAGATGGTCCACAACGAGATCCACCACGGTGAAGCGGTCGAAGAGAAGATATCCCTTTCTGACCGTTTTGGCCTTTGGTTGTCTTTTTATGTATTAAAGCAGAGCCTTTATCTGGAGATTGTCGAAAAAACCATCGCTAGGCTCTGCGTCGAGCACGGCATAAAGCCGCAATGGAATGACGAGTTGGCCCGTGCAGCGATCAAGTGGTCACATGAGAAGAGCAAGCGCTGTGGTCGCACCGCGCTGCAGTTTGCCAGGCACTGGCTGGGACAGTATCTGCTTGACCGGGAACCGTAAGCTTAGCGCCGGCCATAACGCAGAGACCTCCCCGGGACAAGCTGTCCCGGGTCAGGGTTCAAGGGAAAAAAGCGGTTCGCTCAGGTGGGTACTGCGGCAGACCGGGCAGCGTCCCGGCCGGGTCAGGCGTTCACGCTTGCGAAAAACGAATTGACAATCGAGGCAGGTCGCCGGTGTCAAAACCAGTCTCTGGCCACTGGTTTTCAGGGTTTTCTGCAGAAACTGTAAATGATCGAAGACTTCACGTTCGGCCAAACGGACCCGTTGTGAGAGCACCCTGGCAGAGAGCGGCTCTGCGGAGAGGGCGTTTAACAACCTTTCGCGGGGTGTCTGCCCTTGCTCAGGCGGGAGGATCGGCTGTTTCATCATCTGGCAGCAGCCAACCGATCACTGATCTCCCTTGATGTACTTCTTGAGCTGCTTGATAACGAAATCTTTTTCTTCCAGGGAAGCCTTGACCAGGTCACCGATCGACACCAGGCCAACCAGTTTGTTTTTTTCCATGACCGGCAAATGTCGACAACGATTTTCCGTCATGATCGCCATGGCCTCATCAACAGTCACTTCCGGCGTGACATAACAGATATCCTCCGACATGACCTGACGAACGAAAGCCCTGTGCGAACAACGACCGTTGAGATCAACCTTGCGCACATGATCCCGTTCGGTAAAAACCCCGATCACCTGGTCCTGTTCCAGAACGACCAGAGCGCCGATGCCGGCGTCGGCCATCACCTTCAGAGCATCGTAAATTGTCGCGTCCGGGGTGATGCTGTAAACTTCCCGGCCTTTCAATTTTAATATCTGTGCTATCGATTTCGTCATAGCGGCCCCCTGTTGAACAAGTGGATTTACTAAAGCAGTTTAGCAAAAAACCGTCCGAATTAAAGTTGAAACGACATGTCTTGTGCAGAGTTTGAAAAATCGACCCTTTTCCAAGGTGTTACAGCCCCGTCCCAGAGAAAACCGTCTTCCAGCATGATTTCAAACTCAGCCAGGGCAATTTCATCGATACCGAGGAATTGCGCTTCCCCGGTTGTCGGCAGGACTATGTCCGGGCTCTTCTCAAGCCCCAGGTCAATCTTGCGGCACCCTGTGTTCGCCAGTTTGACCAGGGCGACTATAGTGTTCTGGATATCCGGCTCCTCGGTATGATACTCTGAAACTAGGGTCTTGTAGACTTCCGGCAGACTCCATTCATCAAACAGACGCAGGCCCTATTCAACATGCGTCGTGGATATGACTTCCAGAACTAGTGCCTCGGAAAGTTCCATCTTCAGGTCGCCGTCACCGGCAACTGTTTGCATGGCGGCAAGCAGCACCAGCTTGCCGATATTATGCAGCAAGCCGGTGCAATAGGCCTGGTCGGAAATCGCGAGATAGCCAAAACGCCTGGCCAGCCATCGGGCCCCGGTAGCATACCCCTGGGCATGTTGCCAGAGACTTGGCATGTAACGCGAGAGCAGCTCTCTCTGGATCGGGCCCTTGCTGTTTCGGCAATTCTCTTCAACAATCCGGACAGCCTTGTCGAGGCCCAGACGGGTGACTGCTTCGTCAATCGACAAGGCCTTTGGCAACCCGGCATAAAAAGAAGAGTTGGCAGCACTAAACAACCTGCAGATCAAGGCCGGATCGTCGCCGATCAGGGCCCAGAGCTGGCTCGACCCGACACGACCGTGTGCGATGCTTGCCATGACCTGAACGAGCAATTCTGGATGCACCGATAGGCACAGCCGGTCGGCATCGATCATTTCCGTGATTATTTCCGCGAGCGGTCTGTTAGCCAAGACTATTCTCCAAGCATGCGTCGCAACTCATGCAACGAACGAGGTTTGACTGAGTGGGGCAGGCGGCGCAGAACCTCCGACAGGGAGACCCCGCCACGAGCCGCCTTGGCAATCCCATCTTCGAGCAGGGTCACCAGGCCCGAGCTTTCGATGCTGATCCGGCGGATCGCCTGCTTGACTTCATCATTCAGGGTCAGCAGCTCAAAAATCCCGACCCGCCCAATGTAGCCGGTGAAACGGCATGCTGAACAACCATGCCCAACCTGCAGGTTGCCCCCCCAGGTCGTCGTGACTGTAGCCGAGGCGGCGGTATTCGTCGAGGGTCGGGGTATAGGGCGCGGCACAATGCAGACAAATCCTTCGCAGCAGGCGCTGGGTGAGCACAAAGGTCACAGTCAAAGCGATCAGGAATGCCTCGATTCCCATATTCAGCAGCCGCAGCACACCTCCTACGGTGTCCTCGGTGTGAAAAGTCATCAGCACCATGTGGCCGGTCAGTGCAGCCTGAATCGCGGTCTCGGCGGAAAAGGATCTCGCACTTCACCCATGACGATAATGTCCGGGTCCTTGCGAACGATATGACGCAGGGTTTCGCTAAAGGTCAGACCGATTTTAGGATTGATCGAGCATTGGGAGATGCCATCGATCAGATATTCGACCGGCTCTTCGGCCGTGATGATGCTCGTCTCGAGGTCGTTGAGATAGTTGACACAGCTATACAGAGTGGTGGTTTTGCCAGCTCCGGTCGGACCCGTGACCACTATTAATGCCGCTTGGCGATGCAAGGGAGTCGTCACGAAACTTCCGCAGCATACGCGGCGCCATGCCGATATCTTCAATATCGAGCAGTTCGCCCTTCTTGTTCATCAGCCGCAACACGACTTTCTCTCCGTGTACAGTCACATAAAAGGAGACGCGCAGGTCAAGAGACATACCGGTGAACTGGCTCTCGTAAAGGATGCGACCATCCTGATGACGACGCTCTGCGATATCGGCCTCCGCCATGACTTTCAGGCGGGTTGCAAGCGGCGCGGCCAGCTCCAGGCTGATCTCCTTGTGAACACCGAGCACACCATCTCGCCGGCAACGGATGCGCAGACGGTCTTTCATCGGTTCGACGTGGATATCGCTGACCCCTTGCTGCATCGCATCATCAAAGAGACTGTTGACGATACCGATGATCGTCGAATCGTCAGCCACTTCAGCCGCGCTGTGCCGGGCTCCGCGACGATGCAGTTCGATGACTTCACGGATCGCCTGACGGGTGCCGATTGCCGGAATGATTTTGCGGCCGAAGACCCGGTCCGCAGCTTCGTGGTCTTCCAGATCGAGGGGGTCAGCAAAGGCAATCACAATATGGCCATTTTCCTTTGACACTGGAATAAAAGAAAGTCGTGAAAACACTTTGGCTTGCACCATGGCCAGCAGGTCGCGATCAATCTCAGTGAAAACCGGCTCAACAAAAGGATAGCCGAGCTTCGTTGCCAGTAGCTCCATCAGTCGATGCTCGTCGATAAAACCATACTCAATCAGCACAGCGCAAAATTTGCGTGATTTGTCTTCCTGCTTTATCGACAAAGTGGCATCGAGTTCACTCTGGCGGATATGGCCTAGTTCGACCAGCAACTCACCGATCCGGATATTCAGGCGCTGCTCTTTGAGAACCTGGTTGAGCTGACGGTTTGTCAGCAGATGTAATTCCTGGAAGATTTCTATCGGGGACCGGTCGGAAACCAGCTTGGTTTTAACGCGTTTGGCGTAGCAAAGTTGGGTTTCGGTGACTAGGCCCTACTTAACAAGCAGGCGGGCGACGGCGGCACCACCCGTGGCATTCACAGACGGTTTGACGACCGGCAGTTTTTGTTGCGGACCTTGTGCGGCAGAGGGTATCGATTCGAGCATGACATCAATCCACTACATAACATTACAGGCTCAGTCAGGATAACATATCTCGTCTCCTGCTCAACTTATTGCGCAAACTAGGGTAGAAGGAGTCGCAGGGCAAACACCAACACGGTGACGATCACAAAGCGCTTGATCCAGTCGTGGCCTTTCTTCACCGCGTAATGCGTCGCGATCCAGCCCCCCAGCGAATTTCCCACCGCCAGGGACAGGCCGAGCACATAATCGACTTGGCCATGCACAATGAACACGCCGAGCGCAACCGCGGTAAATGCGAAAATCACCAGGACCTTGACAGCGTTGATCCGTACCAGGTCGAGACCATGAACAAGCAGTGCGGTAATGATCAAAAAGCCGACCCCGGCCTGAACAAACCCGCCGTAGACGCCCACACCGAAAAAACTGACAATCAGTACAACCGTACGCATCGGCGTCATCGGCCTTTCCTGAGAGCGAAAGCGCTTCATCGGATCGAAAACCATAAACAACAGGACTCCGACCATGATCATTGCGAGCAACCGGCGAAACAGCATCTCATCAACACTGATGGCCAGATTGGCGCCGAGGTAGCTGCCGAGCAGGGCCGGCGGCATGCAGAGCAGGGCCAGGCGGATCGGGAAGACCCCCTGACGCTTGAACCCGGTAATGGCAAAGATGTTCTGACAGAAAATCGCGACGCGATTGGTACCGTTTGCGGTCGCCGCCGGCAAACCGAAAAAGATCAGCAATGGCAGGGTCAAAAGCGATCCGCCACCGGCCAGGACATTGAGGAACCCGGCGATCACGCCAACCAGCATCAATGCCGGAATTTGCCAAAGGTAAGGATCAATCATGCTGGTTTCAACTCCAGGAGGTCACGTAGCACCACGCCGGCCATGATCAGGCCGAAAAGTGGTGGGACGACTGAAGAGCTGCCGAGCGGTGCACGCTGGGATTGGTAGTGTTCTGCTTCTTCGGCAGACTCCCGGCGACCATCAGTCAGTGGTTTGAACTCCTCTGTCGAATAAACCGTTTTGACGCCGGCGCTGATGCCGCGTCGCCGCAGTTCACGGCGAATAATTCTGGCCAGTCGGCAATTCTGGGTTTTCGCCAGGTCCGCAACGAAGATCCTGGTCGGATCAAGCTTGTTGGCAGCACCCATCGAGGAGATAATCGGCAGTTTTCTGATCACGCAGGTTTCAATCAGGTGGAGCTTGGCCGTGATATGGTCGATGCAGTCGAGAACATAATCGTAACCGCGTTGCAATAATTCTTCGGAGTTATCCAGGTTGTAGAATGCCTGCAGCGGTTCAACCTGGACGGCGGGATTGATTGCCCGACAGCGCTCGGCCATGACTAGGGCTTTCGGCTGGCCGACCGTGCCGTTGTGGGCATGAATTTGCCGATTGCAATTGGTAATGTCGACCCGGTCAAAATCGACCAGGGTCAGACGCCCGACACCACCGCGGACCAGCGCTTCAACGGCATAGCTGCCGACTCCGCCAAGACCGAAGACGGCCACGGATTTTCCGGCCAGGCATGCCAGCCCCCCTTCACCGTAGAGAAGCTCCAGGCGGGCAAAGCGATGTGGTCGAGTCATAGAGGTCTCCATAAATCAGGTCCGGGCAAATCTAGCATGAAGAACGACGAGGAGGGAAGCGCGAGGCGCGAAAAGTGGAAAAAGACTATCTCCCCCCCTCGCTCCTTCCCTCCCGATCAAGCTTCAACACTCTGCGTGCGTTTTCCGTGGTCACGCGCAGCGTCTCCTCGAGACTCCAGCTGCGCAGCTCCGCGACCTTCGATGCAACCAGCGCCAGATATGCCGGCCGGTTCAACTCGCCACGATGCGGCTCAGGTGTCATGTAGGGTGCATCGGTCTCGAGCACCAGCGCTGCGGCGGGCAGCGCCCGGACAACTTCCGGCAAACGTCGGGCCCCCGACCAGGTCACTACGCCGCCGATCCCAAGCAGAAATCCGGCATCGACAATTCTGCGGGCCGTCTCGACGCTGCCGGAGAAGGCGTGGAAAATACCACCAACTTGCGCAGCTCCTTCACGCAGCAGGATTTCCAGTACCCGATCGATACTTTCGCGCGCATGGATCAGCAGAGGCTTATCCGCCTCCCTGGCCAGTCGAATCATTGCGACAAACACGTCCTCCTGCACCAGCCGTGGCACGTCAGTCTGCCGGTCAAGCCCAACCTCGCCGACCGCAACCGCACGGGGATGGGCCAGCAGGCGCCGCAGCTCCTCGGCGTTTTCCGATTGATACCGGTTCGCTGAGAACGGGTGGACTCCCGGTGCGGCATGGACTCCTGACTGGCCCTCGGCGATGGCCAGGATTTTCGACCAGCCGTCCGGCGAGACTCCCGGCACGACCCAGCCATCAATACCGGCAGACCGGGCTTCATCCAGATGCCGCTTCAGGTCATCGAAAGCATCAAGGTGAAGATGTGTATCAAAGGCCTTGATCATGATCTGCAGATCGTACCACAAGCTTCAGCAAGCGAACAATCTCAGTAATTTGCTTGTCGGTTCCGCCTTGCATATGATAATCGTGATCGGTATGCACTACTTGTAAAGAGGTCTGTATGCAGTCACCGGCACAAGGCAGCACCACATATCTTCGCAAGCTCTTTATCTTCAACCATGGAGCAGGTCTGCTCGTCGGCAGCTGCTTTCCCTTTGTTGCCTATATCCTGTTGGGCGAAGCCGCGCTCACTCCCGGGTTTTTCCTAGTCTGCCTGTTTGCCGGGCTCTGCCTCGGCGCCGCTTCCTACTGGTTTGTCAGGCAGACCTTGAAAAACCAGCTGCAACAGCAGCTACATGCGCTGTATGGGTTGATCGGAGAGGAAACCCGTGTCAGGGCCGGCCAAACGCTTGAAGGCCTGTTCGTGGCCGTCGGCAGCACCGTCGGCAAGGTCAGCGAACTCATCACCCGCCTCCAGGAAACCGTCGATGAATTCGTTCCGCACTACCAGACCCTTGCCGCCGCCAGTCGTTATCTTTCGGCCCGCGCCGAAGACGGTTTGCAGGCGGGTAAAACCGCCAGGACCGAGGTTGAAGGCATGTATCAGAAACAACAAGCCGTGATCAGCCAGCTTGAAACGTTGCGCAGCCGCTCTCAGGATGAAGCCGCCCTGTCCCGTGAGCTCTCCACGTCACTGGAAGAGATGGCCGGGGCGCTGGAACACTCCTCGCAGAAATTCCTCGAAACAACCCGTAACGTCGATGAAATGGTCAACTCCATTCAAAACGCCACCAGCCAGGCCAACCAGGTCGCCGATATCACGGAGAGCACGGCCCGCGATATCGACCAGATCGGCGAAGCCCTCGATCGCTTGAGGTCCGGGGTGACTAAAAACGCGGACAACTCTGCCGCCGTCAAACAGGATGCCGAGCAGGGTGTCAAAGTGGTTCAGACCTTTACTTCGGAAATGGGCCGCATCGACGAGGAAAGCCAGAAGGCGATCACAGCAATGCAACGGCTGAGCCGCCAGACAGCTGAAGTAACCAAGATCATCGAGGTTATCAAGGACCTGGTATCCGACACCGAACTCCTCGCCTTCAATGCGGCGATAATTGCCGCCAAGGCTGGGGCGGAGGGCCGCGGCTTTTCCGTGGTTGCCGAAGAGATTCGAGATCTGGCCGATCGCACGACTACCAGCGCCGATGAAATCGAGAGCATTATCAAGTCGATCCGCAAGGACACCGAACAGGTGAGCGCTACCGTCGAATCAACCGCCCACTTTATCGGCCGCGGCAAGGACCTGTCACAATCGACGGCAGATGCGCTGAGCAAAATCGTAGCGAGCTCCAGTCAGGCCGCAGCGGATTCCCATGCCCTGACACAGCAGACCGCCGAGCAAGGCCTGCGCGCCCGCAGTCTGATCGATCAGGCGGGCAGCAGCCTGCGTTCAGTCAAGGCGATTGTCGATACCCTTGAACAGCAGAATGCCGCAATCGGCCGCATTGATCGCGGAGTTGATGAAATGAAATCGGCCGCCGACCAGATCGCCCGCGGCTTCGATGAACAGGTCAAGGCAAACCGGGAGTTCGACCGCAGCCTGAGTGCTCGCGAGGAGCAGGTCGAGGCGATCTTCGCAGCAACCCGCTACCAGATGGAAACAGTAGAGAAAATCTTCAGTCACTTTGCCCGCTCGGCAGAACGCCTGACCGCCAATGCCGACAAAGCTCGGATCATCATCGATGAAATCAATGCCCTTGAAACCCTTGCCGAACATTTGCGCGTGTTTGCATCACGTTTCCAGGGCGCCCTACTGACAGCCGAGGACGCAGCAAAGACGGCCCCTGTTGAAGAAAAATCCGGGGCCATTGCCGTGTCAAAAGAACGTCCGGATAGAGTTGAGGCAAAAGCAGCGGCGATTATTGACTCTGTGGTTGATCAACCGACAGAGAAACAAGAAGAAGAACGCCACGGGACAATCTGATCTCCAACAATATTTCGGTGATTGCTCTTAAGGTTGTTTGCCAGGTTCGGATTCGGCAAAGGAGGCAATCTCATATACGGGTGACATTCCAATATGCATGTAATGGTAATCGAAAGACTATCATTAAAGTCCTGGAATCATTGAATGCCTCGGAGAGCTGAACCCACTCCGGAGCACACCAAAGCGACATCCCTGAGAACTCAAAGAGTCTGTTGAAAACTGTCAGCCATATCAGGATTACTGGGAACCTGTTGCCGGAGTTGAGTAATTTTTCATATATCGTTATTCATCTCCCTGTACCAGCGCCAGGATGCTCCATCCCTCTCTCGGTTTTAATTCTTCGTCAGGGGTGAAAACGTATATCGAGTCGTTTTCATCCATTGCAAAAAGCGGAAGTCGCCGATTCCGATGTTTTTGGATGTAATCTTCAAACGAGAATTCATCTGTCAACAGGGTTTTTTTAATTACGTTCCCTGGGTCCAATAACTTTTCTAAATCTTGGTAAGTGATCGAAGCGTTAAAGAGATATCGTCCGCCAAATTTGAACTCGCTTTTTTCTATGGTTTTACCGTTTTCAGCTTGTTCGTTGCGAATCGTATAGATGTGCTGCGGTTCGAATTCAAGCCGGAAATATTGTGCAGCCAAAGCGTTTAGTTCGATATGTGGAGAGATGGCCAAGAGATGACCAATCCCAAGCAGGTCGAGGTGACGTTCAGCATGCTCCGACACCGGATTTCCCCAATAAGCATTCAGACCAAGCATCTTTGCCGTGCTTACCGAGGACCAGTTCTGGTCCGTAAGTAAGACCCGGAAGCCCTCTTCATTAAGCGCCTTAGCAATCTTTCTAGCCACCAGGTTGGCTCCGACGATCAGGAATCCCTTAGGTTCTGGCTCGGCCACCTTGAGAAACCTTGCAATTGGTCTTGCTGTTGCACTCTGAAGAACAACCGTGCCGATGATAACCATAAAGGTCAATGGGACAAGCTGGGGCGCATTCTGGTAGCCGAGCGTTTCGAGCTTGATCGCAAAAAGGGCCGTGATAGCGGCGGCAACAATACCTCTTGGAGCAATCCACGCCAAGAGATGCCGTTCTGCCATGGTCAGTTTTGAACCCAAGGCACATAATTGTACGCTTAAGGGTCTGACCAGAAATTGAATGACTGCGAACACGCCGAGGGCTGGCCACCCGAGGGACAGGAACCTTGGTAAATCCATGCGTGCGGCGAGGAGAATAAAGAGGACTGAAATCAGCAGAACGCTGAGACTTTCTTTGAAATCGATAAGGTCCTCAAGATCCAGGTTCGGCATGTTTGCCAGCCACAGGCCCATGACCGTTACCGAAAGTAGACCAGATTCAGCTTCCATATGATTTGAAATGGCGAAGATGGCACACACCAAGGCCAGGGCGATGACGTTATGCAGGTACTGGGGAACCCAGTATTTTCTTACCAGCGTACTAAAAAAATAACCTGCTCCGACACCACATACGACACCGATCAGGATCATTTTTCCAAAAACCAGCATCCCGGCAGTCAGGCCACCTTGAAGCCCGCCTGCAACAATGAATTCATAGGTTAAAACTGCCAGAATGGCTCCGATCGGATCGATCAGTATCCCTTCCCATTGCAGAACGTTCGCAACCCCCTCAGTCGGTCGCACAGTCCTGATCATTGGCATAATTACGGTGGGTCCAGTCACAACCATGATCGCACCGAAGAGACAAGAGATCTCCCATGAAAAGCCCAGCAAGAAATGGGTCGCACAGGTGGTAATAACCCAACTTATCAGGACGCCGAGAGTGATCAGGTTGCGGATAACTTTTTCCAGCCCAGGGATTTCTCTGAAATTTAGAGTGAGACTGCCTTCAAATAGGATCACTGCAACCGAGAGGGAAACAAAAGGAAACAACAGATCTCCAAACAGTTGGTCTGGGTCGAGCCATTTGAAAATAGGTCCGGCGAGAATGCCGCAGAAGAGGAGAAATATAATTGCCGGCAACTTAAGTCGCCATGCCAGCCACTGGCAAAAGATACCGACGAACAAAATCAGTGCCAATGAGATCAAAGCTGTTTCATGCATCAGATATGCACACTAAGGAGGCAAAAAGGCAATAAGCATCGATCACCAGTTTTGGGCCAGATGACAGACAAATATAGCAATGGTTGAAAGTCGTCAGCTCTGTAGTTTCATCAAAAGCTGCTGCGCTGCTTTTTCACCCTTTTTGATATTGGCGCCCGGCATTAAAGTCAATGGCGTTCTTTTGGTTGTGCAGACAGAATTCTGAGATGGCATTTAAAAATGTTCAAAAAGCAGGTGTTCTACTAGACTGCGCGATCGATATAATCCGATGATTACATTTATCTGGTGCCATTTTCTGCTTGTTTGAAACGACCTGGAGAATTTTCAATAATGCACCTGATTAATTCACCAAAATATAGCCATCGCACAACTGTTATTGAACCAGTGGTGACCGCTTGTCATGTGTGGCATTAAGTCGTTGTACATAGTCCTGGTAAAAAAGTTCACCTTCAATAAAACGAGACACCCTGATTCCCATTCCGGCTCCCCGATCGAACCAATCTGGTCGTTCTTGTGCCTTCCCCCAGCGAACGTAGCCTTCAAACTCAACCCGTGAACCGTTATCGAGTTCGATTTTAACCTTCAATTTGGTGCCAGGAAGATAGAATCGATCACCGCTAAGGAACAGGCCAAATGGCGAGATATCGTAGACATAACCCATCTCATTATACTGTTCGATTCCATACTTCGCCTCAAGTCGCTGTTCGAACCGTTTCCCCCACCGTTCTTCGGACATAATATGCATCCTTCAATAGGAGAGGCGGTAATAGCCTGTCCCGCGTGCAAGATCTGAATACTTCCTCTCGACATATTATAGCGAATCTGTTCACGAAGCAGAAGCTTTCACTTCGCTCTTTGTGCGTTTACATACCAGACAGGACGGCATACTTGGACGTTCCCGGGGGGATGTGCAGGATGCTTCAATAACCAGATGTGCTATCGGACTACGCTCAATAATATGATTATGTTGATGCCATTTTGTGCTGCATAGCCGTTCCATAGCGCACAAGATCCCGAAGCAGAATCGCTCGCTTGCCAAGCTCGCGCCAAAGTGCGCTCACGGACCAGAGGAGCCGTCATCCGGTTGTGTTGCTGAATGGAGATCGGTGATGAATACAATGTCTGAACAAAGAATGAGTAATTCTTTGAAATCTGAACAGGAATGCCTGCGGTTCGTGGCTTAGTTAGAAGTGCTGTTGGACGTCCGGTCCTGAGGAGAACATTTGAGGAGAGGGGAGTGAGGCAGAAAAAAAGCCCAGCCCCAGCCGGCAATGGCTGGAGCTGGGTGGGTTGATGTTATAAAATAAGTTTAAACTTTCTGCTGATGACAGATCCTTTTGACCTCAGCAATTATTTGACCACGTGAACATCCATCTGCGGGAATGGAATGTTCAAACCTTCTTCGGCAAACCTCCTGTAAACCATATCTAACATGTAGAAATGCACTGTCCAATAATCGGCAGCATTCACCCAGGCCCTAACCGTAAAGTTGACTGAGCTATCAGCCAGTTCTCCCAATTCGACAAATGGCGCGGGATCTTTCAGGACACTCTCGTTCATCGCCAAGAGGGAACGCAATACTTCCTTGGCTTTATCGATGTCATCACCGTAGGCGATACCAAATGTCCAGTCCACCCTTCTCGTTGGTTCAGTGGAATAATTCACCATGGAGGCAGTAGAAAGTCCGCCGTTGGGAATAATAATGGTCTTGTTGTCCGGGGTTTTGAGAATTGTATTAAATATCTGGATGGCGTTAACAGTGCCTGCATATCCTTGTGCTTCGATAAAATCACCGACTTTGAAGGGTTTGAATATCAGAATCATGACGCCGCCGGCAAAATTCTGCAGAGTCCCCGAGAGTGCCATCCCAACAGCCAAACCTGCTGCACCAAGAATGGCAATGAATGAGGTCATCTGAATGCCAACCATGCCCAAAACACTCACCACAACCAAAACTTTGAGCAGTGTGGACACGAGGCTCTTCAGGAAAGGTCTAAGGGATGGATCGACCTCACTTTTTTCCATTCTTCGGCTCAATCCGCCTGTAATCATGTTTGCCAACCAGAGTCCGATGATCAGAGCCAGAATCGCACCAGCCAATTTAGGCCCCCAGACCACAAATAAGTTGATCAACGTTTCAACATACTGTGCACTGTCCTGTAATTGATTTTCCATGTGACCTCCATAGATTTAAAAGATGTCCCCCGAAAAAGCATATTTTGGGGTGCTTCATCAAGAATACTGGAGGGGTTTGAAAAATCAATTTTCTAATAATTGTTAGATGGGGCGGTAGGGTGTTGTTTCTTTTTGTCTACGCATGTCATCAAAGTCATGCCCCAGACAATAGCGCTCCGTAACGGATCAGCTCCGGAGCCAGATCCCAGGACCGGAGCACGCAAAACATCATTTTCTGAATATTCAATTAGTCACTTGAGAAGTCCCTCTGGCCCAGACGAGGACCGGAGGAAAAGGACAGAGCGGTCCCGCGAAGGTCGCTCCTGGTAAAGACTGGTGGATATGTAGGAGTCTGTCTCTTTCACAAACATTCTTGTAAGCCCCAAAGGGCTCCCAGGTCATAATATTTCAAGAGAATCTTGCCTGTGCCCAGCTTGCGGCTCGACCGGGATGCAATATTTGATGATGTTCCCAAATATTTTTTTATCATCCTTCCTTGACACCCAGCTTACGTAGAAACGTAATCATCGGGCACCAGTTGGAAAATGCGCTCTGGAACAGGTTCAGCCCGACAAAGGCGGTAAACAAGAGCCAGTAGGGAGAATGCAACTGCGACAGGGCAACGCTGAGCATGATGAAGAAGCCGGCAATCAGGCGCAGGGAACGATTGATGGTCATGATAATTATCTCCTTGTTTATACTTGCGCCGCTTGGAGGTAACGCCGCCAGCGAGGCAAGAGGGTCTCCGCCTGCAGGACTATGTACAGGCAATTTGGTTAGGAACCAACTGACTTATGCTGCCGTTACTCCTGTTGCCGGCTTCTTGAGCATGTAATAAAGCACCGGTACTGCCATGCGGCTGACCAGCAACGAAGCGATTTCGCCAAACATCAGGGAGATTGCCAAACCCTGGAAGATTGGATCAGCGAGGATCACTGAAGCTCCGACGACTACGGCCAGCGCAGTCAGCAGCATCGGTCGGAAACGAATGGCGCCGGCTTCGACCACTGCTTCGGCCAGCGGCAGACCGTGACTGATGCGCAATTCGATAAAGTCGACCAGGATGATTGAGTTGCGGACCACGATCCCGGCGCCGGCCATGAAACCGATCATAGAGGTTGCGGTAAAGAAAGCACCGAGGGCCCAGTGCGCAGGCAGAATACCGATCAGTGAAAAGGGGATGGCTGCCATGACGACCATTGGTGTCGTCGAGTGCAGTCACATCGAACCAGCTTCAGCGGAATCCCGAACGCCGACGCCGAACCATCTCGGTCAATCGGTACGGAGGAACCCTCCACTGCC
>JAFDBW010000102.1 GCA_019313105.1 Deltaproteobacteria bacterium
GGATGCTTCTGGTATAAAAGTCCAATATTTTGACTCTATTTGAGGGACAGATGATTTCATTCTCAGATATTAAAAATGGGGACTCAAGAATCGCGGTTGTAGGCCTCGGTTATGTTGGCTTGCCACTGGCCGCGGCTTTCGGACGTCATGTCCCGGTTACCGGTTTCGATATCAGTGAAACCAAGATTGCTGAACTTGAAAGAGGTTATGACAGCACCGGTGAGTTGACCTCCGATGAGCTAGCCGCAACGCAAATCAGCTATACCACCGACGCCGCATGCCTGAAAGACGCTTCATTCATTATCGTTACCGTACCCACGCCACTCAAGGATGATAAGACGCCCGACCTCAGCCCGCTTCATGCCGCATCACAGACGATCGGCAGAAACCTGAAGCCAGGCAGTATCGTGGTATATGAGTCGACCGTTTATCCCGGTGTGACCGAGGATGTCTGTGTGCCGATTCTTGAAGCGGAATCCGGTCTGCAATGCGGGCCAGGCTTCAAGGTCGGATATTCTCCGGAGCGCATCAACCCGGGCGACAAGGTGCACACAGTCGACAAAATCATCAAGGTGGTCAGCGGCCAGGATGCGGAAACCCTGAACACAGTAGCTCTGGTCTACGGCATGGTTGTTACTGCCGGCGTGCACCGGGCTTCTTCGATCAAGGTCGCAGAAGCTGCCAAGGTCATCGAGAACACCCAGCGCGATCTGAACATCGCCCTGATGAACGAGCTGGCCCTGATTTTCGACAAGCTGGGGATATCCACCAGTGAAGTACTTGAGGCGGCCGGCACCAAATGGAATTTCCTCAGGTTCACACCCGGCCTGGTAGGCGGCCACTGTATCGGTATCGATCCCTATTATCTCACCTATAAAGCCGAAAGCATCGGCTACTATCCGCAGGTCATCCTCTCCGGCCGTCGCATCAACGACGGCATGGGCAAGTACATTGCCGAAACGACAGTCAAGAAGATGATCGAGGCAGATAAGCCGGTCAAGGGAAGCCGGGTGCTGGTGCTGGGACTGACTTTCAAAGAGAATGTTCCAGATATTCGCAACACGCGGGTGATTGACATCATTGAAGAGTTGCGTAGCTACGGTGTCAAGCCGCTGGTACACGACCCGATGGCGAATGCCGATGAAACGCTCCATGAATACGGTATCCATCTGATCGATCTGGAAGGTCAGGAATCTTTTGATGCAGTTGTTTACGCTGTCCCTCATGCAGTTTTTGAATCGATTGACGCCAAAGCCTTTGCCGTTCTTTGTAAGGGCCGGGGCGCGGATAATTCAAATTCTCTTGGTGTTGTGATCGATGTCAAGTCGCGGCTTGATCGTGCAGCGGTTGAAAACGAAGGGTTGGTTTATTGGGCGCTTTGAACCAAGGTTGCGGACCGATTTTTTGCTGCGCAACAATATGATCGATTTCCACACCCACATACTCCCAGCCCTGGACGACGGGGCCATAACAGTCGACGATTCCATCGCCATGGCGAAATCATTGGCTGCTTTCGGTTACACATCCGTCTGCTGCACACCACACTGCATCAAGGGCTATTACGATCTCACGCCGCAGCAGGTGCGGAAAGCAACGCTGATGCTGCAGGCGGACCTTGATAACGAGGGTGTCCAGCTTGATCTCTGGCCGGGCATGGAATACATGCTCGACGAGTATTTCCGAGAGTTCGCCGAAGACCTCCTGCCGCTTGGTAACACAAAACTCGTTCTATGCGAAGCCCCGCCGCAGGCCCATCCTGGTTTTGTACAGGAGGGGTTGGAGTTGATTGTTGAGAAGGGGTTTGTGCCGTTGGTAGCCCACCCTGAACGGACTCCATATTTTTTTGAACGAATATTGGCTCGTGGTCAGTGTAATGGGGAGTGTGGCATAGATTTTACACCAACCGCGCTTCACGAATCTCGCACCTCAATCCAAGGCTTCCTGAAAAAATTGTTCAAAAGAAAAAACCACAAACCACGAACCACGAACCACGAACCATTACATCCAAGTTCAAATGAACCTGAGAGTGTTTTGTATCACGCCAACCTCGGCTCTTTCACCGGCTTCTACGGCCCAAAAGTCCAACGAAACGCCTACGAACTCCTCAAACTCGGCGCTTACACTGCCCTCGCCAGTGACCTGCATGAAAGCCGTTCTGCTGCCGTTGTCCTTGTGCAGGATAAGTTCGAGAACAATCCTTTTTTAAATAAAATGGCGGAGTTTGATGGCATTGCTCCGAAAATACAAAAAGATATTAAGCTTGGGGAGGGAGAGCAAATAGGGCTTTTTTAACTTTGAAGTGCGAAGCGCGAGGCGCGAAGTGCGATTTAATTCAATGATATTTTAGTAGGTTTTTATGGGATTTGAGAATCTAGATGTTTGGAAAAGGTCAGTGAAGCTTAGCGCTGAGATCTATAAGGAATTTAAGAATCTGAAAGATTATGGCTTTAAGGACCAAATTACTCGCTCAGGGCTGTCGATACCGAGTAATATGGCTGACGGCGAAGAGCGCAGATCTGATAAAGAATGCATTAACTTCCTAATTTACGCTAAAGGCTCTTGCGGTGAACTAAAAACACAAATCTATATAGGGATGGATATCGCCTAAATAGATCAGGCCGTTGGTAAAAAATGGCTGGATGAAACAGACAAGATTTCATCTATGTTGGGTGGTTTGATGAGGACAAAGAATAGAGATGCGAAGCGCGAAACGCGAGATGGGAAAGGGCAAAAATCACAATGATTTTGTTCTTAAATATTTAGGTTGTCGCACTTCGCGCCTCGCGCTTCGCACTTCAAAAAGAAATCGGAGATTTTTTCATGCGTCATTACGATTCAATTAAACGCGTCATGGTTACGGGCGGCGCAGGTTTCCTCGGTTCGCATCTGTGCGAACGTCTGATCAATGATGGTCACGACGTGCTCTGTGTCGATAATTTCTATACCGGCCGGCGGGCGAACATCGCGCATCTGATCGATCATGCGAACTTCGAAGTGATGCGGCATGACGTGACCTTCCCGTTGTACGTTGAGGTCGATGAGATCTACAACATGGCATGCCCGGCAGCGCCGATCCATTATCAGTTCGACCCGGTAGCGACGACCAAGGTGAGTGTGCACGGTGCGATCAACATGCTCGGCCTGGCCAAGCGCACCAAGGCGAAGATTTTTCAGGCTTCGACCAGCGAAGTCTATGGTGACCCGACCGTGCATCCGCAGAAGGAAGACTACTGGGGCAACGTCAACCCGATCGGCCTGCGCTCCTGCTACGATGAAGGCAAGCGCTGCGCTGAAACACTCTTTTTCGACTATCGTCGCCAGCACAACGTCGTCATCAAGGTCGCCCGTATTTTCAACACCTACGGCCCGCGCATGCACATGAACGATGGCCGGGTTGTGTCCAACTTCATTGTCCAGGCCTTGAAAGGGCAAGACATCACAATCTATGGCGATGGTTCCCAGACTCGTTCTTTCTGCTATTGCGATGACCTGATAGAAGGATTTGTTCACCTCATGGATACCCCGGATGAGGTCACCGGGCCGATGAATCTTGGCAACCCCGACGAGTTCACAATCAAGCAGCTCGCTGAAATTGTTGTAGAGATGGTTGGTTCAGGGTCGAAGCTAATCTATAAGCCATTGCCTAGTGACGATCCGAAACAGCGACAGCCTGATATCTCTTTTGCCCAAACAACTCTTGATGGCTGGTCCCCTGAGATTCAGCTCAAGGACGGTCTGCAGAAAACGATTGAATATTTTGATGATTATTTAACAAATCGTTAAAACGGAATTTTTCTACTATGAATATGATTGATCGCTCGAATCGCAAAAAAATCTGATCTGAAAAGCGGAGAACGGTCTTATGCCTACGGCGTTTTGGTATTGTTCGTAGTGTCAATCTTAGGGTTTAAGTTTAAAACGCGGGACGCGGTACGAGGAACATGAAAATCATTTGTCCATGAAGCTAGGTATTGTTAAGTCTTTACATCTTTCCAGTATTCAATAGTTCAGCAGGTCAACGATTAAGCCGCAGCCTCCCCCTAAACCATTTTTTGAAGCGTTATAATCATCGATATGTTATAGAAACTAGTTGTTTGTGAAAGAATTGATCGTTGCAGGGGTTGAAGGGTTTCCAAATCTTAAACCAGTCTCTAGCCCCAAGCAACCAGCCATCGAATTCCCATGCAATACGAAACCAAAAAACGCTCGATTCTCAAAGCCATCTCCTGGCGCACCTGGGCGACGATCACCACGGCTGTCCTGGTGTTTATTTTCACCGGCAAGTTTGCTTTGGCAATTACGATCGGCCTGCTGGAGGTGTTCGCCAAGATGGTGCTCTATTTTCTGCATGAAAGGTTCTGGCAGAAAATCCGTTACGGTAAAAAAGAGGTCCCGGCTTTTGTCCTCTGGTTCACCGGCCTGCCGGCCTCTGGCAAGAAGGAATTGGCGAACCGCGTCTACAGCCAGCTCAAGGATTTGCACCTCAAGGTCGAGCGTATCGACAGCCTCGATGTTCGACCGTTGTTTCCCGAGACAGGGTTCTCTGTGGACGAGGTCAACCGACACGTCAAAAGATCCGGGCATCTCTGCTCAATGCTGGAGAAGAATGGCGTGATCGTGGTGGCCTCTTTCGTTTCACCCTATGCCAGCAGCCGGCAATTTGCCCGCACTGTTGCAAAGAACTTCATTGAGGTCTACATGAAGACCACGGTCGAAGCCTGCGAGCAGCGGGACAGAAAAGGGCATTACGCCAAGGCTCGTAGTGGCGAGTATAAAGACTTTCCCGGCGTGGATGCATCCTATGATGTTCCTGAGAACCCGGAGATCACGATCGATGTTGATCAGGTCTCGATGGATGACGCAACGCAACAGATACTCAATTATTTGAGGAAGAATATCCTGAATAGCTAAATTACGCGTGGCGAGCATAAAAAGACTGTTTTTTAACCACGTATCCACACAGATCAACACGGATGAAACCTTTAAAAATAGATAAATCAATTTTATTGTTTTTTGTCATTTATCAGAATTTAACTGTGTGTACCCGTGGTTAAATTATTCTTTTCTCTTTAATGATTAACCTTTTACGGAATGACCATGAGAATCAACATGACCCATCTCCGCCAGCTTGAGGCAGAAAGTATCCATATTATTCGCGAAGTGGCGGCTGAATTCGAGAACCCGGTGATGCTTTATTCAATCGGCAAGGATTCTTCGGTGATGCTGCGCCTGGCACTGAAAGCTTTTTATCCGGCCAAGCCACCGTTTCCACTGATGCACATTGATACGACCTGGAAATTCAAGGAAATGATCGAGTTTCGTGATCGGATGGCGCGTGAGCATGGCTTCGACCTGCTGATTTATACCAACCAAGACGGGGTTGACCAGGGCATCACGCCCTTCACGCACGGTTCGGCGCTGTATACCGATGTAATGAAGACAGAAGGTCTGAAGCAGGCGCTGAACAAGTACAGGTTCGATGCGGCATTCGGTGGCGCCCGGCGCGACGAGGAGAAATCGCGGGCCAAGGAACGGATCTACTCGTTCCGTTCGGAGACCCATCGCTGGGATCCGAAGAACCAGCGCCCTGAGCTCTGGAATATTTATAATGCCCGGGTCAAACCCGGTGAGAGTATCCGTACTTTTCCGCTCTCCAACTGGACCGAGCTCGATATCTGGCAGTACATCTATCTCGAGAATATCCCGATCGTGCCACTCTATTACTCAAAAGTTCGCCCGGTCGTGGAACGCGATGGCATGTTGATCCTGATGGATGACGGTCGCATCAAGCTGGCCCCCGGTGAGGAGGTCCAGATGAAGTCGGTCCGTTTCCGCACCCTCGGCTGCTATCCCCTGACCGGAGCCGTAGAATCTGATGCCGCGACTCTGCCGGAGATTATCCAGGAGATGCTGCTGACCCGCACCTCCGAACGCCAGGGTCGGCTGATCGATCATGATCAGGCGGGAAGCATGGAGAAGAAGAAACAGGAAGGTTATTTTTAGCCTGCTAAAAATAACCTTCGGAACACGTGCCGCGGTACGTGGAACGCGAACATCAAAAGCATCTAAAAATGTTTAGTTAGCGTTACGCTGGTGCCAGGAATTGGGTTTTTCTCTTCCTACGACCCACGTCCCGCGTCCCGCGAAATAGGAGATTTCGATGGCCCACCAGTCAGATCTGATTGCTGAAGATATAACCGCTTACCTGAAAGCCCAGGAAGAGAAGTCGATGCTGCGCTTCATCACCTGTGGCAGCGTCGATGATGGCAAGAGCACCCTGATCGGGCGACTGCTCTGGGATTCGAAGCTGGTATTCGAGGACCACCTTGCGGCGCTTGAGGTTGACAGTAAAAAGGTCGGCACCCAGGGCGATGACATTGATTACGCATTGTTGCTCGACGGCCTGCAGGCCGAGCGGGAGCAGGGGATCACTATCGATGTCGCCTATCGGTTTTTCTCCACTGAAAAGCGCAAGTTTATTGTCGCCGACACCCCGGGGCACGAACAGTACACCCGCAACATGGTCACCGGGGCCTCGACCGCCGATCTGGCAGTGATCCTGATCGATGCCCGCAAGGGAGTTCTGACCCAGACCCGCCGGCACAGCTACCTGGTCTCGCTGGTCGGTATTCGTAAGGTGTTGGTCGCGATCAACAAGATGGACCTGGTCGATTACTCGGCGGGCACTTTCGCTGGAATCGAACAGGACTATCGGGCCTTTGCCGCCCAACTGGGCTTCGAAGAAATTACTTGCATCCCGATTTCAGCACTCAGGGGTGACAATATCATCAACCCGAGTGGCCAGACCGACTGGTACCAGGGGCCAACCCTGATGACTTGCTTGGAAACAGTCCAGGTGGACAATGCCGCACTAGGGTTGCCGTTCCGCATGCCGGTACAGTGGGTGAATCGGCCCGATCTCGATTTCCGCGGCTTCTGCGGCACGATTGCCTCGGGGCGGGTCGCGCCGGGCGATACGGTCACTGTTGCCGGCTCGGGTCAGCAAAGTCGGGTCGCACGCATCGTCACCATGGATGGTGACCTCGAGGAGGCGGTTGCCGGCCAGGCAATTACCCTGATTCTTGAGGATGAGATCGACATCAGTCGTGGCGATATGCTCTGTGACCCCCTGAATCGCCCGGCCCATGCCGACCAGCTGGAAGCCCGCGTGGTCTGGATGCAGGATGATGCCCTGCTGCCGGGCCGCAGTTACCTGCTGAAAACCGGAGCGACGACCGTGCCGGTGCAGATCACCGACCTGAAGTACAAGGTCAACGTCAATACCCTGGAACAAATGGCAGGCAAAACCCTGGCTCTGAATGAAATCGGTGTGTGCAACCTTTCCCTTGGCAAGGCTGTCTCATTTGATCCGTACCAGGAGAACCGCGGCACCGGCAATTTCATCCTGATCGACCGAATGACCAATGCTACGGTTGGTGCCGGGATGATCGATTTTGCCCTGCGTCGCGCCACCAATATCCACTGGCAGGCTCTCGATGTTGATAAGGGCAGCCGCGCATCGATGAAAAACCAGAAGCCTGCTGTGCTCTGGTTTACCGGTCTGTCCGGGGCCGGCAAGTCGACGATTGCCAACCTGGTGGAGAAAAAGCTTCATTCACTCGGTAAACATACCTACCTGCTTGATGGCGACAACGTTCGCCACGGCCTGAACCGCGATCTCGGTTTTACCGACGCCGATCGTGTTGAAAATATCCGGCGCGTGGCAGAAGCCGCCAGGCTGTTTGTCGATGCCGGGATGGTTGTGTTGGTCTCCTTCATATCACCTTTCCGCAGTGAACGGAGCATGGCCCGAGAGATGCTGGAGGAGGAGGAATTCTACGAAGTTTATGTCAATACCCCTCTGGAAGTCTGCGAAGCGCGAGACCCGAAAGGTCTTTACAAGAAGGCCCGTGCCGGACAACTGCAAAATTTTACCGGGATCGATTCCGCATATGAAGCACCTGAAAATCCGGAAATTACCGTCAATACCGCAGAATCCCAACCTGACGAGTTGGCTGAAGAAATCGTCCGGACGATTCTCGGGGACGATTTCGTTTACGAGATTCCGGATGGGACGGAACGTTAGCTTCTGATGTTATTAACCAGGGATTTAAAGGGGTTCTAACCACAGATGAACACGGATGAACACGGATGAAGCATAAAATTTAAATCTTTTTTGGGCTTTGAAAAAAACTAAGACTTTAGATTCTAATCTGTGTTATCCGTGTTCATCTGTGGTTGCAAATATATGGTCCATAAATGATTTTAAATAATATTGATTTCGATAAAGTTTGCGCCATCGCCCGCGATGCGGGTTCGGCGATTATGGAGATTTACGCCGGGGACTTCAATGTTGAACTCAAGGGAGACAATTCTCCTTTGACTTGCGCCGACCGGGCGTCACACCAGGTGATTGTCGAAGGTTTGCAGGAGGCGACTCCGGATATTTCGATCCTGTCCGAGGAAGGTCGGGACATCCCTTACGCGGAGCGTGCCGCATGGTCACGTTTCTGGCTGGTTGACCCGCTCGACGGGACCAAAGAGTTCATCAAGCGCAATGATGAGTTTACTGTAAACATCGCGCTGGTCGAGGATGGACTGGTGACCGCTGGTGTCGTATACGTTCCAGCTCAGGACACCATGTATTTCGGGGGACTGGGGGCTGGTTGCTGGAAGACAGTTAACGGCGATGCATCGGTACCAATCAAGGTGCGTGAAGCAGACTATAATGCCGGCTTGACGGTAGTGATGAGCCGCTCACACCCTTCTCACGAGTTAGAGACCTACCTGCAGGAGGTCAATGTTGCTGAAGCCCTGCCGGTTGGTAGCTCCCTGAAGCTCTGCGTGGTCGCGGAAGGCAAGGCCGACCTCTACCCGCGTCTTGGACCAACCATGGAATGGGACACCGCCGCCGGTCATGCGGTTGTTGAAGCGGCTGGAGGGACCGTCACGCAGGTGGATGGGGCGCCGTTACGGTATAATAAGGAAAATTTGCTGAATCCGTACTTCATCGTCCGGGGACGATGAAGCAGGGACATGAGAGGCGAGGTGCGAGGCGGGAAGTGCAAAGCTTTAAACCTTAACAGGCTTTTTTGTTTTTTAACGTTTTGCATATCGCACTTCGCGCTACGATTCAATAGGAGTTTTAAATGGCAAAAATTGCACTCATAACCGGTATCACCGGCCAGGACGGCGCCTATCTCGCCGAATTTCTACTGAAGAAGGGTTACATCGTCCATGGCATCAAACGTCGGGCGTCCCTGTTCAACACCGATCGCATCGACCATCTCTACCAGGATCCGCATGTAGAGCATCGCAATTTTATCCTGCATTACGGCGATCTGACCGATGCGACCAACCTGATCAGGATTATCCAGGAGGTGCAGCCGGACGAAATCTACAACCTGGCGGCGATGTCCCACGTCGCGGTCTCTTTCGACACCCCGGAGTATACAGCAAACGCCGATGGCTTGGGTACACTTCGCATCCTTGAGGCCATCCGTATCCTCGGTATGGAGAAGAAGACCCGCTTCTACCAGGCATCGACATCAGAGCTTTACGGCAAGGTCCAGGAGACCCCGCAGACCGAGACTACACCATTCTACCCGCGCTCTCCTTATGGCGTCGCCAAACTCTACGGTTACTGGATTGTGGTCAACTACCGAGAATCCTATGGTATGTACGCATGCAACGGCATCCTGTTCAACCACGAATCGCCGATTCGTGGTGAAACTTTCGTGACTCGCAAGATCACTCGTGCCGTGGCGCGCATGGCGTTGGGGCTGCAAGAGTGCCTGTTCCTCGGCAACCTCTCGGCATTGCGCGATTGGGGACACGCCAAGGATTATGTCGAAGCGCAATGGCTGATCCTGCAGCAGGATAACCCGGAGGATTTTGTCATTGCCACCGGTAAGCAGTACTCGGTACGGCAGATGGTGGAAACGGCTGCCAATGAGCTCGGCATCACCCTGCGCTGGGAAGGTGGAGGCCAGGATGAAATCGGCATCGTGGACAGCGTTGAAGAGGGGCACGGCGTCAAGGATGCATCCCTGGTCCCGGGGCAGGTGATCGTGCGCATCGACCCGCGTTATTTCCGCCCCTCAGAGGTCGAGACCTTGCTTGGTGACCCGACCAAGGCGAAACAGAAGCTCGGTTGGGCGCCGAAGGTAACGTTTGAAGAGCTTGTCAGCGAAATGGTCAGAGTCGATCTCGAGAAGGCCAAATGTGACGAGATGGTCAAGGATCACGGTTACCAGGTGTTTGATTATCATGAATAAACCCGGTACGTGGGATGAGTGACGCGAGAAGCACAAGACCTTTTATCAAGGCTGCTCATCGCCCTCTTTGATCTATCCGGTTTTTCAGATATGATCTGTGGCTAAATAAGGTTTTGGTTTAAGGAATGGAAAAGAACAGTAAAATATTTATTGCTGGATCAAATGGTTTGGTGGGTTCGGCGATCGTGCGGAGATTAAGGTCCGGTGGCTATATCAACCTGCTGACGCCTGAGATTGACGAACTGGACCTGACCGACGCCAGGGATGTCGCAGATTTTTTTGCCGCTGAAAAACCGGAGTACGTGATCCTGGCTGCGGCCAAGGTCGGTGGTATCCAAGCAAATAATACCTTTCCTGCTGATTTTATCCGTATAAA
>JAFDBW010000103.1 GCA_019313105.1 Deltaproteobacteria bacterium
AACTGGCCCTTTGGCAGGCCAACTGGGTCAAGTCGGAACTGGAAAAACGCTACCCCGACACAGAGGTCACACTGACCAAGATCAAGACCCAAGGCGACAAGATTCTCGACGTTCCGCTGGCCATGGTTGGCGGCAAAGGCCTTTTCGTCAAAGAGATAGAGGAAGCAATGTTGCGTGACGAAATCGATATCGCCGTACATTCGATGAAAGATGTACCGACCATCTTTCCCGAAGGTCTGGCGTTGCGCTGCATCACCGAGCGTGAAGACTGTCGTGACATCGTCATCCTGCGCCCCGGCTTCAAATCCTGGAAAGACCTCCCGCAAGGGGCCCGCATAGGCACCAGCGCCCTGCGCCGCAAGGCACAACTGCTGCACCTTCGACCCGATCTGCAGATGGTCGATATCCGTGGCAACGTTGAAACCCGGATACGCAAGCTGACCGAAGACAACCTTGACGCTGTGATCCTCGCTGCAGCCGGCATGCATCGCCTCGGTTTTAGCGGTCAGATCGGCGAATACCTGCCGGTTTACGTCTCAATCCCTGCGATTGGCCAGGGGGCTCTCGGTATCGAGAGCCGCATTGATGACGACCAGACCAACAGCCTGATAGATTTTTTCAATCATCCTCAGACAGACTGGGCGGTCCGTGCAGAACGCGCGTTTCTGAAGCGCCTCGAGGGAGGCTGCCAGGTTCCGATTGCGTGCCACGGTACGGTTGAAGGTGAGACCCTCTCACTGACCGGGTTCGTCTCCGACTGCGAAGGCGTCCGCTGCCTGAAAAAGACCACGACCGGATCTGTTCACAGTGCGGAACAAATCGGAACTTCACTTGGCGACGACCTGCTGATTCTGGGTGCCGGAAAGATTCTCAACGAAGTCTATCAGCACGAAACGTTCAACGTCGGCAAAGAAGACGTTTGATTGTCCAAATCAGCACGGGAATAACCGGAAGGCCCTTTTCCGACTTTTTCCATTTTAGCCGTTCACGGAGCTTCATGACAGAATCAGGGGAAACCCCGACTTCGGGGACTTGGCCGCTGCATGGCCGCAGAATTCTCGTGACACGGGCCGCAGACCAGGCCCCGGCTTTAAGTAACGCTCTTGCCGCCCACGGTGCTGAAACTGTTGTCATACCAACGATTCAGATCGTCGCACCGGCATCCTATGCGGAACTCGATCAGGCCATTGCCGGTCTCGATGAAACCGACTACCTGGTGCTGACCTCCGTCAACGCGGTAGATTTCTTTTTCAACCGTCTGTCAACACTGGGACATGACGCCGCCAGCCTGGATAAAGTACAGATCGTTGCAGTCGGCCCGAAAAGCGCCGAGGCCCTCTCAGTGCATGGTTTTCAAGCCGATCTGGTGCCGGAAGATTATCGTGCAGAAGGGATTGTTGCCTTGCTAAAAGAACGGGTTTCCGGCAAGCGGGTACTCTACCCCAAAGCGGCACTGGCCCGGGAGCTGATTCCTGCTGAACTGGCCAAGGCCGGCGCCGAGGTCATTGCCCCGACGGCTTATGCCAGCACACCGCCGGAAGACGCACAGGGCAGACTCGATCGAGCCCTTGCCGAAGGGCTTGATATGCTGACTTTCACCGCGTCATCCACGGTTGACAACTTCACCGCCCTGCTTGGTACAGACAGCCTGGATTTGGCCAGACGGGTCCCGGTCGCCTCGATCGGCCCCCTGACAACGGCAACCGCGAAAAAACATGGTTTCAAGGTCGTCGTTGAAGCTGACAATGCAACGCTTGATGACATGGTTGAAGCTATCAGACAGTACTTTTCCGTCCCAGCTCTTTAGGAGGTTTGAACATGTTCTTCCCCGAATACCGCGCCCGCCGCCTACGCCGCAGCGAAACTCTGCGCAGCATGGTCCGCGAGACTTTCCTGCGTAGCGAAGACCTGATCTACCCGATGTTTTCCGCCTTCGGTAAGAATATCCGAAAAGAGATCGTGTCGATGCCCGGGATTTACCAGCAATCGATTGAGCACATCGTTGCCGAGGCCAAAGAGGTTTACGAGCTCGGCATCCCGGCAGTGATCCTGTTCGGCATCCCGGAAGAAAAGGACGCTCTCGGTCAGGACGCTTATTCCGAAAACGGCATCATCCAGGAAACGATTCGCGCCATCAAGACCGAAGTGCCGAAGCTGCTGGTGATCACCGACGTCTGCATGTGCGAATACACCGACCACGGCCATTGCGGCGTAATCAAGGACGGCGATGTCGACAATGACGAGACCCTCAAGCTGCTCGCGGCCGAGGCGCTCTCGCATGCCCGCGCCGGGGCCGATATCGTCGCCCCTTCTGACATGATGGATGGCCGTGTCGCAGCGATCCGCGAAGTTCTGGATGCCAATGGATTCTCGCACATCCCGGTGATGAGCTACGCCGTGAAATATGCCAGCGCCTACTACGGCCCGTTTCGTGATGCAGCCGAGTCGACCCCACAGTTCGGCGACCGCCGGAGCTACCAGATGGACCCGGCCAACCGCATTGAGGCCTTTCGCGAGGCAGAGCTTGACATCCAGGAGTGCGCTGACTTCCTGATGGTCAAGCCGGCCCTTGCCTACCTCGACATCCTGCGCGATCTCAAAGATCGCTACAACCTGCCGCTGGTCGCCTACAACGTCTCCGGTGAATATTCGATGATCAAGGCCGCCGCGGAAAAAGACTGGATCGACGGCGACCGCGTGATGATGGAAACCCTGGTCGGCATGAAACGTGCCGGCGCCGACCTGATCATCACCTACCACGCCAAGGAAGCTGCCAGGCTATTGAAATAACAGGTTCTGGAGATTGGAGGCTAGGGGCTGGGACAACCTCCCAGCAACCAGCCTCCAGCGACCAGAAACCGCCTCTTATGACTGAATACCTCTGCGATACTCTCTGCAACGGCCTGCGCGTCATCAGCGCACCGATGCCTCATCATCATAGCGCAGAGGTGCTGATTTACATCGGTGTCGGCAGCCGTCACGAGAACCCGCGCAAGGCCGGAGTATCACACTTCCTTGAGCATATGCTCTTCAAAGGGACGCAGGAATATCCCACCGGGCTGGCCCTTGAGAGGGCCTTCGAAGCGATCGGCGGCTCGGCCAACGCCGCGACCGACAGCGAAACCACCTGCTTCCACTCCCGCATCCACCCGAATCATATCGAGCGGGGGATTGCTATCTTCGCCTCGATGATGCAGCGGCCTTTGTTCAAGGATATGGAGATGGAGCGCCGGGTGATTCTCGAGGAAGCCATGGGAGACCTCAACGAGACCGGCCGTCAGATCAACTCTGACAACATCATCGCCGGCCTGCTCTTTCCAGGGCATCCCCTCGGCCAGCCAACCGTCGGCAATCGTTCGGCGATAGCACGGCTGAGCCTGGGACAACTGCAACGGCATCACGCCACCTACTATACACCTCACAATGCGGTGCTGGCGGTGGCCGGCCCGGTCGAGCACCGTCATGTCGTTGCCGCAGCGCAACAACACTTCGGCCATTGGCAGGGCGACATCGCTCCGCCTCCGAAAAAATGGACCGACTTTTCAGGCACGGATAAGCCACTGCGTTGGGTTCGTGATGCCGGCTCCCAGATCAGCATGCAACTGGCCTTCCTGTTGCCGGGGCGTGACAGTGAACATGCGGTCAACCTGCGGGTCTTGCGTCGCTTGCTCGGTTGGGGAGGGATGAGCCGCCTGATGCTGCGCTTGCGCGAGGAGCTCGGGTTGACCTACGCCGTTGATGCCTCGCTCGGGCTCTACGCCGATGCCGGAACTCTGGCGATCGATCTGGCAGTGTCCGCAGAAAACCTGGGACAGGCAACCATAGCCATCCTCGACATCCTGACTGAGTTGCACACCACTGAAGTCGCTCGGGATGAACTCGATCACGTGCTTAATTGCTACCGCTGCGACCTCGATTACTCGCGCGACCAGGTCGATGAAATGGTCCTGCGCTATGCTTGGGGTGAGCTTGCCAACTGCCGCCGCACCATCGCTGACGATCTCGCCGGCATCGACAAGGTAACCGCCCCGGGCCTGCAGCAAACCGTCGGCGAACTTCTGACGCCGGCCAACCTGCGCGGCGCGATTGTCGGCCCTTACCGTACCAGCGACCGCAAGGCGGTCGAAAAGATCATCGCCTCCTGGCGACCTGGCCACGACATTTAATCGGCCTTCTCTCATAGTGCAGGATTTGTGGCAAGATTACGAAGCAACGTCAAGCTCAATGAAATGTTTGCCCTTGTTTGCACGATCGCAACCAGCAATTTTTAGAGATATTTCCGGATCGCCTCCGCCAACTGTTCCGGGGTTTCCTCGTAGAGGAACCGGTAGCGGACTTTGCCCTGTTTGTCGTGGAGAAAGACGGTGGTCGTGTGATTGATCGAGTACCAGTTGCTGGTTTGGCCCGGAATGATCATGTAATGAGCATGATAGGCTTTCACGACCTTGTCGATGTCCGCTTTGGTCCCGGTCAGGCCGATTGCATTGACACCGAAATAGTCAACATATTCCTTTAATAATTTGGGGTTGTCCCGCTCGGGATCGACGGAAATGAACACCGTTCGCACCTGCTCAACCTCCTCCTTGCTCAGCAGATTGAATGCACGCTGAAGTTTGGCCAGCGTACTCGGACAAGCGTCAGGGCAGGAGGTGTAACCGAAAAACAGCAGGACGATGTTTCCTCTGAGATCCTCTAGTTGGAACGGATCGCCGCTGGTTCCGGTGAGGGTGAAGTTGCCGTCAGGGTTGAAAAACTGTGCGGGATCGGGCTCTGTCATTTTCGGTGGATCGGTAAAAAAAGATCCCACGATAACAAGCAAGCAGAGGCCGATCCCGGCCAACGTCAGTTTTATCAGCAGGTTTCTCTTCATTCATGGCCCTCCAGCACGCCCATGCCGAATCAGTGGTGGGACATGGGGGGCATCGATCCCCATTTTTTGACGACAGCATCGACCACTACCGTTGGCCTGTCGGTAAAGTTCAGCGAGAGCGGGATCGACTCTCCCTCTTTAATCGGCCTGACAAGGCCGATCAGCATAATATGATAGCCTTTCGGAGCGAGGATCGCCTGCCCGTTGGCAGGGATACGGAGTTCGCTCACCTCCTTCATTTTCATGATTTCGCCGACCTGTTCCATATTGTGGATTTGGACGGTCTCTGCGACCTCACAGTCCGCTGATTTCAGGATGGCATCGTCAGATCCAGCATTGTGGATGGTCATAAAAGCGGCCGTGGTTGTTGCAGACGGAGGAATGCCGCGAATCCAGGCATCCTGAACGGTGATCCCCTGCGCCCCGGCGTTAGCAATAGACAGCAGCAAAAAGACTGTTAAAAAACAAAGGCTTCGAGAGAACAATTGCACAGGAATTTCCTTTCAAAGAAATATGGTTTCTGACTGACACTCAATAATCGAGGGTCAGAATTCTCCCCTTGGTGAAATCGAAAAAGGCGTTCTTGTCAGCGATCTGTATCCCGTCGGCAACATCCTCCTGGGATTTCCCCGCCGCCTTGAGGCATCCCGGACAGACCATCAATGTCGCTCCCTGCTTGAGCAGCGCGCTGAACTGTGTCCGGGAGGACGGGAAGTGGGAGTAGCTAATGTCGGGAGAATCCTTGAGAACCGCATCCACGCCCTTGATGTCAATATATACAAGGACATCGTGATCGTCTGCCATGATTTTGGCCATGTTGAGTGCCATCAGCACCCGGTGCGGATCGTCGCTGCCATGGCTGATATGGATAAAGACACCATCCTTGACATTATCTTCCGCCTGGGCCGGTAGTGCCAAGACCGCGGCTAAACAGAACACGCTGAACAAGACCATAGCTCTTTTCATCGGATCTCTCCTTTCCTTCTCGGAATAGACCTTTTGTGAGATAGGTGGCGAGGTGACGTCGACTGCCGCCAGGTTCATTATGGGCTTAATTCCCCGGTGGTCCACGTGGGATTATCAACAGGTATAGCAGCTCAGATAACACTGTCAATCGAGGAACAGCCGGTTAGTTCAAAGGAAGTGACAGGAATTTGTTTTTCGCGGTTTGCTCCGACACCCTTGTGCGCAGAGTGAGAGGGGGAGACAGCTCATTGAAGTCATCCCAAAATTACCATTGCCGGCACGAAAACGGCCGTGTTATTGATAAAATTCAAGAAGCTCGTTATTACCTGAAAAGAGCCTCGGAGTTGATATGATCACAGCAATCGCCACCTTCCAATTACCAAATCCAATCACTCGCGACAAAGCCCGCAAGATCTTTTTGAGTACCGCTCCGAAATATCAGAATGTGCCTGGTCTCATACGGAAATACTATCTTCTGTCACCGGACGGCAGCACTGTTAGTGGGGTTTATCTTTGGAACAGCAGAGAAGAAGCTGACGGTATGTATACCGAGAGTTGGAGGTCTTTAGTGCGAGGAAAGTATGGTACAGATCCCCTGGTCACTTATATGGATTGCCTCGTCGTAGTAGACAATCTTTCGCAAGAGATCATCGAGGCATAGGCAATAGTTCTATCAGTCACGATTTCTGAAACGAAAATAGCCTCTTGTTGAACGCTCTACTTGGGATAGATTTAGAGACGGCAGATGACCCCCTTTAATCGACCTTAAGAATCAGCAACGGGCCATCCGGTACAATTGCCCAGCGGGCATCCGGACCGAATCTATCGAGTAGTTGCAAGATAGCCTCACTGATTTTTTCGACCGGTCTAAAATGAAACCGCTTCAGCGTGTCGGAGTCAATCCCCTGAGTGTGTACCCAGATTTCATTCTTTAACATCACTTGGTAAGTCTCCTGGGCACACCATTGGTCAGGGAGAAAGAACTCCTTCTTCATCAGCTTTTCAATAAAGGACTGTGGTGTAGTGGCATGCTCGAAAACCTCTCTGTACTCTTCACTGCCAAACCCTTCTCTACACTCAGTGGCGATCAGAATCACCCCCCCTTCGCGGGTCGCACCTGCCACACCTGAGATTCCCTTTGCGGACTGATACAGGTTACAGTCGAGCGGAGCCCCAGCATTGGTGGTCACCACAAAATCGAGAGGTTCATCCAGAGTCCGAACACAATGGCGTGAAAGGGCCTCGACCCCTGCCAAGTGGGCCTTGACGGGGTGGCCAGAAAAAACGCCGGTAATTTTTTTGCTGGTGTCGAGAGTGACGTTGACGATGAAGTCAGCCCCGGCTTTTTCCATGATGTCCAGACCGGCTTCGTGGAAGGGGTTCCCCTTCAGGATGCCGTAACGGGTCTGCGGATGGGCCACCATCTCAGGGCCATGCATGAATTCCAGGGTCTTCACCGACGAGATCCCAGGCAGAATCGATTTGCGCCCGCCGGAGAACCCAGCCCACATATGTGGCTCGATGAAACCGGTCAGAATTTTCAGGTCTGCCGCCAGATAATATTTGTTGACCAGGGCTGGCACCCTATCACCGATATGGCCAACCAGAACCATGTCATCTTGGTTTTTAGACAAGTGGTTGATGATCCGGTAGGAGGAGACGATCTCTTTGCCTACAAGGCGTTCCAGCTCTTGCCCCTCGTTGGGACGATGGATTCCGGTAGCAATCAGGATGGTGATTTTTTCGGAGGGGATGCCCGCGGCTTCCAGCTGCTGAATGATAATCGGCAGCAACAGGGCATTCGGCACTGGCCGAGTTATATCACTAATGACAATGACTGCATCTGTTTTACCTCGGCCTAATTCTTTGAGAGGTTCGGACTCAATCGGCCTCAAAAGAGACTGCCGGATAGCATCCTTCGGTTCCGGTAAAACCTCGGCCTCTTGCGGATAAAGGACACCGACAAAGTTAGATGTTTCAGGAAACTCTAAATCCAACCCATCTTCACCATATTTGAGACGGATGTGCATAATATTCTCCTATTTTCTCAAGTATACCGGAAATTCTCTGTCTCTTCTTCTGGATCGACATTTTTCATTTTGAGGGTAGGGCTAATATTGCAAACGGTTATTCTTACAAGTCACCATGTGCAGTAACGCATGGAGATCATCGATCAGCATTGCTTATATATATTGTTGCAACTCATTTGCTTATATCATCTTGAATGTTTAGTCCCCGGACGACGCCGATTTTCCCTTTGTAAAGACGGTAAACGAGCAGAAACGGAGGATGAATCAGCTCTCTAACATCCGCATGAGATCATTTTCGAAGATCTTTTGAGAGTTTTTTCGTTTTGCCACGCTCTAGTGTTATAATAACTATGCGGGAGTGATTCCGGAGTCTTGTGCCGCTTGCACCGACGGCTATCAGCCCGCAATCGACCCTTTTGCTGACAGGCAGGCCTCTATGCGTCCGTCACAAAGAAATCATCTTCAGTCGTTCACTCAGTCGACCATCAGCGCCTGCATATCCCTTTTTGTTCTCATGGTGCTATGCGCGGCATCGCCCCTCCATGCTGCCGACCAGGAGCAGATCGAGTCGATGCGAAAAAGCATCTTCGCCCTCGACAGCGCAAGACAGACGGCATTCAAAGAACTACAGAGGTCCTCCCTGTCCCAGGGTGAAAGAGACGATTACAAGGATTTCATCGTTTACCTCAACACCCGGATTGTCAACTACTGTATGGAGCTGACCAAACAGGGTGGCAAGGCCACTGCGGCAGGGCTGCCATGCCCCGACATCTCGGCAATAGGTACTGCAGAAGGGGTACAAGCGCCCACTGAGGAGACATACATTTACCTCCCTGTCTACGAACCAGAAGAGACTCACACCCAGGCGGAAAAAACTGCGAGCATGGACAAACAGCTGTTTGCCGCCCTCGCCGATTTTGACGAACTGCTCCTGAAGGAAGAAGAGAACGTTTCAGCCAGAGTCCCCAGCCAAAGAGAAGCAGGATCTGCCGGTCAGAATGGCACAAACGGCAGCAGCGGGGCCTCCGGAGCAACAGGAGAATCCGGTCAAGGCAGCGGGGATCAAAACGGGTCCGGCACGACATCGGCAGACGCGGGCGAGTCCAGTTCAAGCTCTGCACAGAGCGGCCAGACCGCCCAGGATGGAACGGCCTCCGGTGCACAGAGCAATGTCGGCGCCGGCAGCGCCGACATCGACCATTCGGCTTATGGAGCACCTGGCGGTAAGCTCCCACCCCCGCAGGACGATGATATCGTTGCCAGGCAGCTGCGCGAGGCAGCCGAGAAGGAAACCGATCCTGAATTAAAAAAGAAGCTCTGGGAAGAGTACTGGAAATACAAAGGTGTAAAGAAGGGAGAATGAACGGTCAATGAATAGATTGTCTGTAATGCTTCTGGCTCTCCTGATGCTCTCCGGTTGCGCCACGATGCAAAGCAAGGTCGCGGACCACGTCAGGCCGATGCATGCCGAGCAGGAGCTCGACAGTTCGGAACTGCTCGACGTGGCGATCGTCATTTTTGACTCGGAAGAATTGACCGACGATGAGATCAGTGAGCTGGGCCTGTCAGAAGAGATTCGCCGGGCGGAAGAGCGCTACATGCCAATCCAGCTCAAATACACCATGCAGCGAACCGGTTACTGGGGAGCGGTACGCGTAGTGCCCACGCCAAGCAAAGCCCACCTCCAGGTGCGTGGAACAATTGTCCATTCCGACGGTGAGCAGCTGACTCTCGAGATCGAAGCCTACGATTCGCGCAACGTCAAATGGTTCGAAAAATCCTACTCGGAAGAACTTCGGCTATCCGAGTACTCCGGCATTACCCCGGAAAAGAAAGACCCCTTCCAGGACGTCTATAACACCATCGCCAATGACCTGGCCGCACATCGCGAAGAACTCACGACAGAAGATTTCCGTGAGATCCAGCAGGTTTCGGAACTGCGTGCAGCCCACGACATGGCACCGGATGCGTTTGGCGGCCACCTTGAAGTCGACAAAAAGGGAATCTACCGGATCGCCCGTCTGCCTGCAGAGAGCGATCCAATGCTGCAACGGGTCCGCGCCATCCAGCTGCGCGACGACATGCTGCTCGACACCATCAACAGTTACTACGAGGTCTACTACAATGATCTCTGGCAACCGTACAGCGACTGGCGCAAGCTCTACAATGAAGAGCTGGTCGCCATGAAAGAGGTAAAAAAACAGGCCCTGACCAGGCAACTGCTCGGGCTTGCCGCAATCGTCGGTGGCGTGGCCATGAGCAGCAACTCCAATGTCTCAGGATCTGGACTGCCCGGGGTGATGGTCGTCGGCGGAGCCGCCGCCATTTACAGCGGCTTCCAGAAGAGCCAGGAGACCAAAATCCACAGGGACGTGATTGAAGAGTTGAGCCTCTCATTCTCTTCGGAGGCAGAGCCACTGGTGATCGAAGTGGTCGGCGAGACTGTCCGGCTGACTGGCACTGCAGAGGAAAAGTATCAGCAATGGCGTAAAATGCTCCGCGAGATATATGCCTCGGAAACCGGCTTCCCGGTCGCTCCAGAGAACTCCAACATGGAGCCGACATCAAATCAACCCGCAGAGGTCATGTAGGCTCGTCTCATGAGCGAGGAGTCCAAGCACAAAAAACTGGGGGAACCGCAGCAGAGGCGGACACCGGACCTGATACCTCCCGATGCACGGGCCGTGGAGGAGCCGAAATCCTCTAGCATCATGCCAATGGTGATTATCGGAACCGGTCTGCTGCTTGCGGCTCTCGCCCTGTTGGTCATCTTCCTGCCCATGGGCAGCGACACTCGGAACACAAATGCCCCTGCTGAGAACCCGACCCACCCTGCAATCGCGGCGAAGCCGGCACAAACGGAAGATTCCTTGCCTGACTCCAAAGCCGCTGAAGAGATCGAAGCGCTGATCGGTGACTGGCTGCGCGAACAAGCCGAGGCCGAAGCCGCGAACATTGCAGCCTGGGGTGGTGAGGCGTATGCCGGAGCGATCGCCCTGGAGCAGGAATGTGAACGGTTGCTCGGCGAACTGGAATACCTTCTGGCGCGGAAAGCCTGTACAAAGGCACTTACCGAGCTGGACCAGCTCATGACGGCAAAGCCAGCCATCCTTGAACAAGCCTTGCTTGCCGGGACGCTGGCTCTGGACAACGGGGAGCCGGAAGCCGCCGCCGAGCTCTTCCGGGAAGCCCTGGAGATTGATGCCGGAAACGAGCAGGCGCTCGCCGGTACCAAAAGGGCGGAGAATCTGCCCAAGGTGCTGCAATTCATCAAAGATGGCGAAGGCCTTGAAAACACAGGAGATTCTAACGGCGCCCTGCTGGCATATCAAGCCGCCGTCAACCTCGACCCCGACTACCTACCGGCCCGGGAAGCTCTCAATCGCACAGAAAGAGCTCTTTCCGACAGGGCATTCCAGCAGGCCATGAGCCAGGCCCTGCAGGCGCTGTCAGCGGACCGCCTCTCAGCAACCGGGAAAGCCTTGCAGCAAGCAGGAAGGATTCGACCGGGAGATCCTTCCGTTAGAGATCTCAAGCAGCAACTGGCACGCAGGCGACTTGCCGTGCAACTGGACAATCTGCGCCGGGAGTCAGTCCAACTTGAGCAGGCGGAGCGTTGGCCGGAAGCCCTGAAGTCTTGTGAAAAAGCATTGTCCTTCGATGCTCATGCCTCGTTTGCCGCAGCCTGCAAGGAGCGGGTCAGCCGGAGAATCGACCTGGACAGGCAGCTACAGGGCTTTCTGACCCGCCCGGAGCGACTCTTTGAAGACGCACCCCTAAAGAGTGCACGACAACTGATCGCCTTTGCGAACACCGTCGAGCCACGCGGTCCACGGCTTGCCGGCCAGATCAAACGTCTGACCGGGCTGATTGCCGAAGCGGAAGCCGAGGTCGAGGTGGTCATTAAATCCGACGGCTTGACCGAGATATCTATCTATCATGTCGGACGTCTCGGCAGTTTTCACGAGAAACGACTGGTCCTGCGCACCGGCGACTACACCGTGACCGGCAATCGCACCGGTTACCGGGATACGCGACAGACGTGGAAAGTCAGACCGGGCTCGGGAGCTCTAGTGTTCACCCTGGTTTGCGAGGAACCGATTTGAACCGCCTGATTGAGATATTCAATGGCGAAGAGGTCATTCGCCTCGACGAATCCAGCCTGCCGCTGCAGATCGGCACGAATGAATCGGCACACATACGCCTGGAAGGCAATTTCGAAGTCGCCGCCTACGTCGGAGAAGATCGCAACTACCTCTTTTTGCAGCCGGCAGAAAACGACATCGCGATTTTTCACAACGATCAGCGGGTGACCCGCTCGGTCTGGGTCAAGTCGGAAGACACGACCCGCATCGGCACGGCCCTGATTCATTGGCGGCTGAGCGGGCAACGCGTTGAAGCACGGATTTCTTACACCGCTGGACCCAGGCTGCAACCGCCATCCGAATTACCGGACCCGCCTGCAGAGAACGACAACCAGATCGACGCCTCTGAACCCCTCCCGACAGTTCCTGACAAACCCGCTGCGCTCAGCCGCCACAGACGACCGGTCTTTATTGGTCTTTTCATCCTCCTGCTCGCCACGGCTGCATTCGTCCTTCTGGCCAAGCCAATGGCCATCACGGTAAGCCCGAACCCGGACACAATGGATGTTTCGGGGTTCCCACCCGTGATGAAATACGGGGACCGTTACCTGGGCATTATCGGCAGTTATCTCCTACAGGCTGAGAAGGAAGGCTACCAGGCCCTGGCGCAAGAAATTGAAATTACCAGGGATGGCAGCAACTATTCTTTCAACATGGAAAAGCTTCCGGGACTGATCGACCTGGCCAGTGAGCCTCCGGGGGCGACGGTAACCATCGACGGGGCCATCGTCGGCTCGACCCCACTGTACAGGCAGGAGATTGCCGCAGGAAACCGCGCTATCCGCTTCGAGCTCGACCGCTACCTGCCGGAAGAGAGAGTCGTCGAGATCGAGTGCTTCGGCAAACAGTCACGCCTGGCCGTGACCCTTGCGCCGGCCTGGGCCATCTTCACTCTGGAGACCGACCCGGAAGGGGCAACCGTCACCGTTGACGGCACCGAAAAGGGCGTAACGCCGCTGGAACTGGAATTGCTTGCCGGGCAGCGGGACATCGTCTTTACCAAACCGGAGTACACTCCCCTGGCAGTCGAGCTGGTCGTCGAGGCGGGTCAGGACCGGAAGCCTGCCGTCTATCGCATGGAAGTGGCACCAGCAATCCTGAAGATCAGGTCGGAGCCTGCAGGGGCCACGGTGACAACCGGAGGCGTCTACCAGGGCCGGACACCGGTCGAAATGACTCTGCCGGCGAAAATCTCAAATGAACTCCGGCTTTCTGCTGCCGGTTACAAGGGAGCGAATCACAAGTTGACGCTGGCCCCTGGAGAGGAGCGGGTCCTTGATGTCACTCTCGAACCTGAGTACGGCACCATCTTCATCATGGCAACTCCGGCGGACGCAACCCTCAAGATCGACGGCAAGACCCAGGACAGCGCAAATGGGCGTTTCCGCCTGACCACGCAAGCTCACACCATCGCCCTGCAGGCAGATGGTTATGAGACGCAAACCAGGAGCATCACTCCCCAGGCGGCCTACAGTCAGCGGGTAGAACTCGTCCTGACCCGCAAGGGGTCGCCCGCCAAGGCGACAAAAGCCGCAGCCGCAGCCGCAGTCGAGACCGCAAACCAAACCGGACTCGGGCAGAAGCTGGTCCTGTTCGCACCAAAAACCTTCCGGATGGGCGCTTCACGTAACGAGGCTGGCCGTCGTGCCAACGAAACCGAGCACGAAGTGCTCATGCAGAAGGAATTCTATCTTTCCGAACGCGAAGTGACCAATGCCGAGTACCAGCGCTTCCAGCCGCAGCACGCATCCGGCGTCTCGGGCAACCGGTCGCTGGAAATTGCCACTCACCCGGTGGTCAACGTCACCTGGGAGGACGCTGCCCGCTTCATGAACTGGCTCAGCCAGAGAGATGGCTTGCCGCCCTATTACACGAGAAAAGACGGGACCATGGTTGCAGAGGACCCCAAGGGGATCGGCTACCGGCTGCCAACCGAGGCGGAGTGGGCCTATGCCGCCCGTGTCGCAGGGCGCACGGAAAGAGACCGCTACCCGTGGCCGGGGAAATTTCCGCCCAAAACAAAGGCCGGCAACTTCGCCGACGAATCCGCCCGGCACCTTTTGCCCACTGTCATCAAGGGTTACAATGACGGCTTCGCAGCCACTGCACCCACCGGCTCCTTCCCAGCCAACCCGGCAGGAATTTTTGATCTGGGCGGCAACGCTGCAGAATGGTGCCATGACTATTACGCCGCCAATGCAGCCAGCGCTAACAAAGGTGCCGTCGACCCGATGGGGCCCGAGACAGGGAGCCATCGAGTAATCAGAGGGTCCAGCTGGCGCGACGCCAGTATCACCGAATTGCGGTTCAGCTACCGCCGCTACAGTCGCGAGCCGGCCAGCGATATCGGTTTCAGAATTGCGAGGTATGTCAAGTGAAGACGATCATCTTGACCCTGTTCCTGCTGCTGGTCATTGGCAAGGGGATGGCGGCAGAGAAACAACCCGACAAGGATTCTGCCAAGAGTCCCGAAATAACCGAGACCCAAAAGAGCTCCGGGCAGAAGACCGCCGAGAAGAAGGACACGGTGCAGTGGCCGCGCCCTTACAAGTCAACCGAAGAAGTCAGTGCCGACAGCATGGTGCCTTTCCCAACCCACATCTGAGCGAGGTGGATAACCGATGCACAGCAAAAACTTTCCTATCGAAATGGTTTACCAGGTCTTCAGCCTGCTGGTGGTCTTTATTATCGTGCACGGCACCTACGCCGCGCTGATTCGCCCCCAGGCCGAGTCGTTTCTGGCAGCGGAATACATCCGTATGGCGGAACAGCCCGATGCCGTACAGGAGCAGAACTTCTACGTCGTAATCAAGGACTTTGAACAGGAGGCCTGCATGATCCTGTTCTTCTGGGCGCTGGCAATTCTCGCCTACAAGGGCGTCGTGATCTGGCGTCAGCAGGGGCAATTTGAGGAGGACCTGCTGCAGCTCCCAGAGAACATGCCGATCGGCCCTGAGGATACGCGGGAGCTGATCGGCCGCCTGCATGAACTCCCCGGAGAGAGCCGCCAGTTCCTGCTGCCCACGGCGCTGTTAAGCGCGACCCAGAGATTTGCCTCGACCCGCAATATCCAAGATGCCGCCACCGCGGTCCGGACCGCTTGTGATACCCATGGCGACCGGCTCGACTCGGAGTTATCCATCATCCGTTACGTCGCCTGGGCGATCCCCTCAGTCGGTTTCATCGGCACAGTCCGCGGTATCGGCTCGGCCCTTTCCCAGGCACACCGTGCTGTAGAGGGCGATATCACGGGCGTTACACAGAGTCTCGGAGTCGCTTTCAACTCGACGTTTATCGCCCTGGTCTTAAGCATCATACTAATGTTTTTTATCCACCAGCTCCAACTGCGGCAGGAGCGGCTGATTCTTGACGCCGACAGCTACTGTCAACAGAACCTGATCAACAAGCTGCGAACCAAACCGTTGCCGTAAGGTTGCCCCGTGCCCAGAACCAGGCGAAGTACATCCGAGTTCAACCTGTCGTTCCTCGACATCATGTGCTGCGGCTTTGGCGCCGTCGTCTTGCTGGTGATGTTGCTGAATGGCGACATGCTCACGACCAGGAAGGAGATCGTCGCCGACCTCCGCAGTGAAGTCACCCGCATGGAACGCGAGGTCCGTGCCGGAGAAGAATTCCTGGTCACCCTGCAAAACAGCATGGTCGAAACTGAGGAGGAGATCGTCAGGACCGAGGGTTTGTCAAGCCAAGTCATCGCCCGGATCGAGCAAACCAAGGTTGAGCTGGCCACACTGCAGGGAAAAAGCCAGGCTACGAAAAAGCATATCAAGGCTTTGCAGTCCGATCTGATCAACCTCGATGACGAGGTCAGCCGGATCGGCGCGGACCAGCAAACGGAGCTGACCAAAGGCGCGCAGGTCCGTGAATTCATCGGCCAGGGAGACCGCCAGTACCTGACCGGGCTGCGCCTCGGCGGCAAGCGGGTTCTGCTTCTGGTCGACAGTTCGGCCAGCATGCTTGATGAAACGATCGTCAACATCATCATCCGCCGCAACCTCGATGAACGGTCCCGCCGGGACGCGCCAAAATGGAAACGCACCGTCAGGACGGTTGAATGGCTCGTCGCCAACCTGCCGCAAGACAGTGCCCTGCAGATTTACACCTTTAACACCAAAACCGTTCCGGTCGTGACCGACCTGCAGGAAAAGTGGGTTGCCAGCACTGACACGAACAACGTCAACCGCATGCTTGCGGCCCTCAACCAGACGATTCCGCAAGGCGGGACCAGCCTGTTCAATGCCTTCTCTGCAGCCGCCCGCATGGGACCGCGCCCCGACAACATCCTCTTGCTTACCGACGGTCTGCCGACCCAGGGCGAACGCAAGTCGGGCCAAACGACGATTTCGGGAGGCGAGCGGCTGAACCTGTTTTACCAGGCGGTGAAGAAGCTGCCAAGTTCTGTGCCGGTCAACACCATCCTTTTCCCCATGGAAGGCGATCCGATGGCCGCCGTCTCCTTCTGGCAACTGGCAATTGACACCAAGGGCTCTTTCCTGACGCCGACGAGGGACTGGCCATGAGAAGACGCCGTCGCCAGTTCGAGGTTTTCAGCCTCTCCTTCCTCGACGTGATCTCCTGCGGCTTCGGGGCCATCATCCTGTTGCTGGTCATTTCGAAGATCTCCGAACCCCGGGTTATTGAGCAAACCAACACCGACCTCTCCGGACTGGTGATCAGGCTCGAGGAGGAACTTCAGGAGATCCGCGGTGAAACCCAGATCCTCAACCGGCACCTGATCGCAAAACAGGAACAGCTTTCCGAGCACAAGGAGAAACTGGCTCGTCTACAAGGTGCCCTGACCAATATCGAGGGTCAGTATCGCCTCGACAGCAGGTCTTCCGATGCCCAGAGGGTCATCACAGAGGAACTGGAAAGTGCCAAGCAGCAACTGACCGACGAGATGCGACGCCTGAATTCCGCGTACCAGAGGCCGAAAGAGGATGCCGTGATCGGCGGCGTCCCGGTAGACAGTGAATACATCATCTTCGTCATCGACACCTCCGGCAGCATGCAGCGCTTCGCCTGGCCGCTGGTCCGCCAGAAGATGAAGGAGATCCTCGACATTTACCCGCGAGTCAAGGGAGTCCAGGTGCTCAATGACATGGGCGACTACATGTTCTCCCAGTATGCCGGAAACTGGATTCCGGACTCGAATGCCCGCCGTCGAGCGATTCTGGAGCGCCTCAGCAGCTGGGCCCCCTTCTCCAACTCCAGCCCGGTCGAGGGGATTACCAAGGCAATCGGGCGCTTTTACGCGTCGGACAAGAAGATCAGCCTCTACGTTTTTGGTGACGACTTTTCCGGCGGGCTGATGCAGAACGTGGTCGATACTATAAGGAAAAAGAATGCTGCAGGCAGCGGCAAGGACAGCCGGGTACGCATTCACACGGTCGGTTTCCCGGTGCTCCTGGCCCAGCCTGGGGCGGGACAGAACGCTGCCCGCTTTGCCGCCCTGATGCGCCGGCTGGCAGAGGACAACAACGGCAGCTTTGTCGGGTTGCCCGGCCTGAGGTAACCCTGATCAAGACACAGCACCGGGCAAGACGTTGTCCCGGACCACACGATGGGATAAGATGGTGACGTAACGAACATGTGAACCCATTTTCAGGGGAGCCGCATGAAAACAATTGGCATTATAATACTGGTTCTGGTCTTGGCTCTCGCCGGCTGTTCCACTGCGAGGCGACCGGTCCTCTATCCCAACGCCCACCTGAACATTGTCGGGCAGCAACAGGCTGAAGCGGACATCAACGCGTGCATGCGTGCGGCCGAAGCCAGCGGGGCAAATGCCAACAGAAACGAAGACGTCGCCAAAAAAACAGCCAAGGCCGGAGCGGTTGGAGCCTCTACGGGAGCGGTCGTCGGGGCGATTTCTTCAAGCACCAGTGCAGGCCGCGGTGCTGCGATCGGTGGCGCCGGGGCCGCGACAGCAACCCTGGTCGGCGGCGCGTTTGACGCCTCGGAGCCGACCTCAATATATAAACGCTTTGTAGACCAATGCCTGCAAGACAAAGGCTACCAGCCGATCGGTTGGCGATAACCCCGGCAACGCCACACCGCAACAGTCCTTGTCTCAGTAATCTATCCCCGGCTGGGGTTCGATGTCCTTGCGGTAGGCGTGCTTGATTTCACAGACTTCACTGACCGTATCAGCCATCTCCACGAGGTCAGGATGGGCATCGCGCCCGGTCAGCACCATATGCATCAGTTCCGGTTTGCTTCTTACCAGCCCCAGGACCTGGTCGAGATCGACCAACTTAAGTTTCAGGGCATTGTTGATTTCATCCAGTATGACAATGTCGTAATTACCACTCTCGATCTTCCCCATGGCCAGATCAATCGCCGCCTGGGCAGCGGCTCGATGCTCTTCCCGGCTGTAAGGATTGCCCTGGATCCCGCAGAACCCCATGCCGGTGGTATGTAGCTCCACCCGCTCGCCAAGCAGCTTGACACCATCCCATTCGCCGGAGTAGATGTCCCCCTTCATGAACTGGATGATGCAGACCTTCATACCGTAGCCGCTGGCCCTGAGCACCATGCCCATGGCACTGGTGGTCTTGCCCTTGCCATTGCCGGTGATCACGACCACCAGGCCATGGGGCTTTTTCGGTACCAGCTTGTTCACTTTGACCGGTGTGAGCTGTATTGTCATCTTGATTCCCCTGATCAGTTGAATGTATTGGTTATTTTAACTCTAATTCATCGACAGTATACTTGTTTCGTGACAATTCTTAAAAAACTATTTGGGCCGACAGGAGATAAAGAAAGACTCGGGTCGGCATTGTTGCCTGCCCGGGCATTGATCGTACGGGGCTCGGGATAATTAACTATGGTGTCCCGAAATTTAAAATGATACCCTTCTCCGGGAATTTTAACGAACTGAGGACTGTATGAGCAACGTCACACCCTACCTGGGTTTTCTCACGGTGAGCCTGATGATCGCACTGTCTCCCGGGCCCAGCTGGGCATACACCATATCCACCACGCTCGGGCACGGCAGGAAATGCGGCATGATCGGCAACCTTGGCAACTCCGCTGGCATCCTTTGCCATGCTCTGGCCGTTGCCCTCGG
>JAFDBW010000104.1 GCA_019313105.1 Deltaproteobacteria bacterium
ACAGCCGTGGAAAAGTCTGTGGACAAGGTTGATAACTCAATAACAAATCAGCAAAACTGAAGCTTTTGAATGGGACAAACACGGATTTCAACGGTTCATGCCGTAGAGACACTCGATCTCCTTGAAGCAACCTACACGGGAGCCCACTGTGCACTGGTGCACGATAATCCCTGGCAACTGCTGGTTGCGACGATTCTCTCTGCCCAGTGCACGGATAAACGGGTTAATCAGGTTACGCCGGAACTGTTCAGGCGATATCCCGATCCGCAAAGTATGGCTACCGCCAACCAGACAGAGATCGAATCGCTGGTTCGCTCGACCGGGTTTTTCCGCAACAAGTCGAAAAACCTGATCGGATGTGCAATGGAACTGGTGCGTTGTCATGATAGTAACGTGCCGGAGAAGATGTCAACGCTGGTTTCTTTGCCAGGTGTCGGGCGCAAAACAGCCAATGTGATTCTGGGTAACGCCTTTGGAATCCCGGGGATGGTTGTGGACACCCACGTGGGCAGGATTGCCCGACGGCTCGGGTGGACGAAAGCTAAAGACGCTGAAAAAATCGAACGGGACCTCTGTGCTCTGCTTCCCGCTGAGCGCTGGACTCAGGCGGCCCATGTGTTGATTTTTCACGGCCGGCAATGCTGCCAGGCTCAGACGGCCTGGTGCTCGGCCTGTTCGGTGATTGGACGATGTCCACAGATCGGGGTTGGGCGACAGAAGTAGTTTTTTTCTATGTTTAACATCTAGGAACAAAACCCAATAACAAAAGTGCCTAACGCTGCGCTGGGCATGTCAGGCGTGTGAAGGCGGCAACCTCAATCCAGGCGGTTCTGATCGATCACGGGTCCAGGTTTCCCCTGCAGGAGAAGAGGCTCTTGAGAGCCTCTCCTTTTATGAGGGTTATTACGATAGTCATTATCTTTAGGCTTTTCCCTTGTAAGTCACACAGAAAAGTCAGGCCCTTTGACACAGGGCCGGATCCCCATCATTGATGGATCTTGAAGTCACGGAAGTCAGGCAAAGGAGATGCCCTCCGCAAGGAGAAAGGCGTCTGGCAGTACGAACTGCCGGTTTTGTCAGATAAGGTTTTGTGTTTATGTAACAAACAAAGAAAGGCCCGACAATAACCGGGCCTTTCTAAAACAGAACTATATCCACCTATTTCCTAAAGCTCATCCATATCCAACCGGAAAAAATCCTTCGCCTGCGGGGTCTTCTCTTCCATGGCATAGCGTACCGGTGCGGTATTTGGCGCAAAGGCTTCGATGAGGATATCCGGACTGTCTTCCGGCGACAGCAGCCCGGTGAGCGGGTCGATAGGCCGGAACTCGATAGTGTCCGGTACCGGGAACTGCTCAGCCGGCATCTCTGCAGTCGCTTTTTCCATGAAAGCAACCCATGCCGGAGCCGCGGCTTTGGAACCGGTCTCCTTATTACCTAACGGGCGCTCTATGTCGTATCCGACCCAGGAAACGGCGAGTAGTTGTGGGGTATAGCCGATGAACCAGGCGTCCTTGAGGTCGTTGGTGGTGCCGGTTTTTCCGGCCACGGGGCGTTTCAGCGCTTTGGCACGCCACCCGGTACCATTCTGCACGACGCTCTCGAGCAGGTTGGTGACCAGGTATGCGGTCTCCGGGCTGATGACCCGGTTGCGTGACTGGCCGATCAGCTTCTGCCCGTCCTGTGGACCACTGGGGAAGTCAGCGGGGTCGTTGGATTCGATGATCTTGCCGTCGCGGTCGTATATCTTGTTGATATAGGTTGGCAACACTCGTACACCGCCGTTCGCAAGGACAGCGTAGCTGCGCGCCAGTTCCATCGGCGTCAGCGCCGAAGAACCTAGGCCGAGGGTCAGGTCTTCATCAAGATGAGACTCGATCCCGAGTTTGCGCGCATAGTTTGCCGCATAGCGAACGCCGATGTCTTCGAGGATCTTGATGGTGATAACATTGTACGACTTGGCCAGGGCGGTACGAAACAGCACAGGCCCGTAGAAGCGCTTGGAGTAATTTTTAGGTTTCCACTCCTTGATGTCACCTGATTCGAGACGCTCCTTGTAAATCAGCGGTGTGTCGAGAATTACCGTGGCCGGCGTGTAGCCTTTGTCGAGGGCGGCAGCGTAAATAAGTGGCTTCATTGCCGAACCTGGCAGCCGTCGGGCCTGGAGAACGCGGTTGAACTGGCTGGTGCGGAAGTCGTAACCACCGACCATCACCTTGATCTGGCCATTGTGCGGATCTATGGCTAGAATCGCCCCCTGGGCTTCTGCCGCCTGCTCAAGGGTGAGCTGCCAAGGGCCCTTCTCTGGTATTTTGGTAATTCGGGCCTGGACCTTTGAGCCGAGAGGCAGCCGGGTGCTGCGTGCGGTCGCGTTGCCTGTCGGCGCGCTGGTTCGTTTGACTACTTCCAGCGGACCCGCCCACTTGGCCGAATCGAACGCGATGCGCCCTTCCTGCTCAGCAAAGCGAAGTTGCAGGCTTTGTTTGTCAGCACCGCTGATAATTGCTTCGACTAGATCATCGACCTGCGGCGGCTTTTCGGCAAAGGTTTCAGCTTGCTGCTGCAGGAATTCGGCTTCCTCTTCAGCCGAGAGAACCGTCAGCGGGCCACGGTAGCCCTTGCGCTTGTCGTGATCGCGCAGGTTTACCTGCACGGCCGACTGGGCTGCCATCTGCATCTCGAGGTTCATGCTGGTGTGCACTTCGAGCCCGCCCCGGTACAACTGCTCTTCACCGTAGGTCTCCTCGAGATAACGGCGGACCTGTTCAGTAAAATAGGCGGCTTTCGTGATGTGCTGGTTGATTCGTGGCCGGATATCCAGCTCCTGTTGCATCGCCTGTTCCGCTTCATCCTGGGTAATAAAACCCTCGCGGACCATGCGGCCGAGCACGTAGACCTGGCGCTCTTTGGCTCGGTCATAGTGGCTGTACGGCGAGTAACGGCTCGGTGCCTTTGGTAGGCCGGCCAACATACTGGCTTCGGCGAGGGTCAGTTCGTCGACGTCCTTGTCGAAGTAATTTTCGGCAGCAGCTTGGACACCGTAAGCACCGTGGCCGAGAAAAATCTGGTTCAGGTAAAGGTAGAGGATTTCTTCCTTGGATAAACGTTTTTCCATGCGGTAGGCAAGGATCGCCTCCTTGAACTTGCGCTTGAATTTGCGCTCCGGGGTCAGCAGCATACTCTTGGCGACCTGCTGAGTGATGGTGCTACCACCCTGAACGATGCCGCCCGCCTTGATGTTCTTGATCGCGGCCCGCACGATCGAGGCGATATCGATTCCCTGGTGCTTGAAAAAATTGGAGTCTTCGGCAGCAACAAATGCCTGGATCAGCTGTTTCGGTATGCGCGAGACTGGCACGACAATGCGGCGTTCCTCGTAGAGCTCGGCGATAATCGTGCCGTCATCGCTAAGGACACGGGTAATGATCGGCGGCCGGTAGTCGGCGAGCGTGTCGACCCGGGGTAGAGACTTGGCTACGTAAAGATAGGCGCCGAGCGGGACCAGAACAGCCAGCAGTAGGCCGAGCAGACCAAGACCGAGGATCACCCGGGTCAGGATGACAAGCAAGGACTTTTTGGGTTTGTTTTTCTGCTTTGGCATAAAACCTCGGTAGAGCGGAGCCTGAACCGCTGGGCGAGCTTCTTCTAGAAGAGGAACTTCTACCATAATCGTGCGCTTTTCGGCAACTCTTTTGCCAGTTTAATCGGTGCACACGCTATGCTATAGTCTACTGTCAACGGACTGAATTTTTGCCGATTGTTAATAAAACGTGAATCCCCGGAGGGTTAATTCCGGGGCTAAGAAGGAGCCAGAATTGCCTGTCAAGGATTTTCGGCGCAATAAAATAGTCGCCACCGTCGGACCGTCGAGCTCCTCGCGGGAGATGCTGCTTGCACTCATGCAGGCTGGTGCGGACGTATTTCGTCTTAACTTCTCGCATGGCCAGCACGCAGACCTTGTGGAAACGGTGGCGTCGATTCGCGAATTGTCCCGTAATCGGCGCCGTGCAGTCGCTATCCTGGGCGACCTGCAAGGGCCGAAAATCAGGACCGGCATGATGCGGGGAGGGTCGATGGTCCTGACCGCCGGGCAAACGGTCGTGGTTACCACGGCCGAAGTGCTTGGTGAAAAAGATCTGATCCCGACCAGCTACCAAGAGCTTCCGCAGGATGTCAGCAACGGAGACCGGATCCTTCTTGATGACGGTCTGCTCGAGCTTCAGGTTGAACAGGTTCAGGACAACCGGGTGCATTGCCGGGTGCTGGTCGGCGGCGAACTGAAAAACCGCAAAGGAATGAACCTGCCGGGTGTCAAGGTCTCCGCGCCTGCTCTTACAGAAAAGGACCTGTTCGATCTCGATTTCAGTATTGATCAAGAACTCGATTATCTCGCACTCTCTTTCGTGCGCTCGGCTGCGGATGTCATAAAGCTCAAGGAACTGCTGTACCAGCGCCAGTCAGCGGTCCGGGTGATTGCCAAAATCGAAAAGCCGGAAGCCGTGGAAAATTTCTCTGAAATTCTCGAAGTGGCCGATGGCATCATGGTGGCGCGCGGTGATCTCGGTGTGGAAATCCAACCCGAAAAAGTTCCCCTGATCCAGAAGCGGATCATCCGCGAGTGCAACCTGGTCGGCAAGCCGGTCATCACGGCGACCCAGATGCTCGAAAGCATGGTACACAGCCCGCGGCCAACCCGCGCTGAAACCTCCGATGTGGCCAACGCCATTCTCGACGGGACCGATGCGGTCATGCTCTCGGCGGAAACTGCTTCCGGCAAGTATCCCGTTGAGGCGGTCGCGATGATGGTGCGGGTTGCCGAGGACGTCGAAAGCGACCCGCAACTCCAGGAGCGGCTATTCCACCCCCTTTCGGAACAAAGCGGTTATCGCCGCCTTCCTGAAGCGATTGGTCAGGCCGCCTGCCGGGTCGCCGAAAGTGTCGGTGCGGCAGCGATCCTGGCATTTACCCAGACCGGCAGTACAGCGGCGCTGGTCGCCAAGTACAAGCCGCCAGTCCCGGTTTTTGCCGTCACCCCATCTCATGTCGTGCGTCGGCGCATGGCCCTCTACGCCGGTGTCCGTTCAATCCGGGTTGATATCGAGGGGGACACCGAGGCGCAGATCCGCTCGGTAGAAGAGTCGGTACTTGATGCCGGGGCTCTGCAGAAGGGCGATGTGGTGATTATCACCATGGGCAGCCCGGTCTCGGACCCGGGAACGACCAACCTGCTGAAGATCCATCGACTGGGCATCGGGCCCTTTTTTGAGGTTCATTAAAAACAGAGGCTGGCGACTGGAGACTTGGATGAACAAGAAGGCAGTAGTTCTTTATAGCGGCGGGCTGGATTCGACGACCTGCATGGCGATAGCAAAAGCCGATGGTTTTGAGCTTTATGCGATGAGTTTCGCCTATGGCCAGCGACATTCTATCGAGTTGGAAAAGGCTCGCGAATATGCGCCCCGGACCGGTGCGGTGGATCATCGAGTGGTGGAGTTCGACCTGCGGCAATTCGGCGGCAGTGCCTTGACTGCAGATCTTGATGTGCCGAAGGACCAGTTGGTGGAGGGTGTTATCCCGATTACCTACGTGCCGGCCCGCAATACGATATTTCTGAGCTTTGCCCTGGGCTGGGCGGAAGTCCTCGGCGCCCATGATATCTACATCGGTGTCAATGCCCTCGACTATTCCGGCTATCCCGATTGCCGCCCGGAATTCATCAGCGCCTTTGAAAATATGGCCAATCTGGCGACCAGGGCCGGGGTGGAGGGGGACAACCCCTACACGATCCACACCCCCCTGATCCAGCTCAGCAAGGCCGAAATTATCCGCACCGGGCTGGACCTGGGTGTTGACTACAGACTGACCCACTCCTGCTACGATCCGACCCCGGCTGGCGTTGCCTGTGGCAGCTGCGATTCCTGCCTGCTGCGCCTGAAAGGCTTCCGTGAGGCGGGGATCGAAGATCCGGTAGAGTACGTGACGCGGGACGCGTGACGTGGAACCTGAAAGACAAAACACCCCATCAGGAACTGAGAAATAATAATGACCGACAATCGAAAAGATAAAGATTTTACACGTTCCGCGCCCCGCGTCCCGCGTTCCGATTCCAGCGAATCCGGAATGCCCGACATGCAGAAATTGCCGGATGATCGCAACATTGCGATCAACAAGGTCGGTGTCAAGGATATCCGCTACCCGATCGTAGTGCTCGACAAGTGTAAGGAGCGGCAACAGACGGTGGCACGCATCAACATGTATGTTGATTTGCCCCACCACTTCAAAGGCACACACATGAGCCGCTTCATCGAGATTCTCAACCAGTACCATGGTGAGATCAGCATCGAGCGCATGGACACGATGCTGCGCAACATGAAGGAATACCTTGAGGCGAGTTCTGCACACCTGGAGCTGGAGTTCCCTTACTTTATCGAGAAGCAGGCGCCGGTTTCCGGGGCCCGCAGCCTGATGGAATACCAGTGTCGCATGGTCGGCAGCCTCGATGAGGATTACGATTTCATGCTCGGCGTGACCGTGCCGATGACCTCGCTCTGCCCCTGTTCGAAGGAGATCAGCGCCCGTGGCGCCCACAACCAGCGTAGTGCCGTCACGGTGGAGATCCGCTATTCCGATCATGTCTGGCTTGAAGACCTGATCGCATGGATTGAGTCGTGCGGCAGCGCACCGGTCTTTGCCCTGCTCAAACGTGAAGATGAAAAGGCCTTGACCGAACAGGCTTATGACAACCCGATGTTTGTTGAGGACGTGGTTCGGGCCGTGACCCAGTGCCTGCTTGAGATTCCCGAAATCACTTGGTTCCGTGTTGCCTGTGAAAATTTCGAATCGATTCACAACCATTCCGCCTATGCCATGGTCGAGCGACCGATGTCTGAAAAACGTGGATAACCCTGTGGACAAAGTGGACAACTCTTCAAACCGCCACATTTTTAGTCATTCTGGCCCTGTCATTGGCCTGTTTGCCAAGCAGCCGGTTCCCGGACAAGTCAAGACACGGCTGACGCCGCCGCTGTCGCCGGAACAGGCCTGTCAACTCTACAGGATTGCTTTGCATGAGTCCGTTTCCCGGCTGCTGAACACGGAAGTGACGATTGCGATCTGTTATGCAGGAGAGTACAGCTGGTTTCAGGCGACTTTTCCCGGTCGGCCTCTGTTTGCACAGCATGGTGAAGGCCTCGGTACTCGCATGAGTAATGCCGTAAAGGAGCTATTTGCCGCTGGCGGCGGGCCGGTGCTGCTGGTGGGCTCCGACAGTCCGGACCTGCCGCTCAAGCTGGTCGAAGAGGCGATCGACCATTTGCAGCGGAGGGATGTCGTCAGCGTGCCTTGCCGGGACGGCGGCTATGCGATGATTGGATTACGACAGCCGACGAGGGAACTTTTTATCGATATTCCCTGGAGTACTCCGGCGGTGCTTGAAGCGACGCGCCGACGTTGCCGTGAACTCGGCCTGAGTTACCATGAAACGGCAGCCTGGGCCGATCTCGATGAGCTGGCAGACCTGCAACAGCTGGTTCAGAGATCCCCCGGATCGGTGACCGCCAGGCATATCGTCAGCAAACTTGCGGCACTGCTCTGATGCACAATGAACTTTACGGGTTTGCCCGGTTGACTTGCCGTCTAGGCTGCCTGATAATCAGGTAATAACCTTTTTGAACAAAGGAGAATTCTTTTGGAACTGGTGCTCAATGCGGGACCGGTGGTAAAGCTGGTCCTGTTGATTCTGGTCTATTTTTCCGTGGTCTCCTGGACCATCATTTTTTACAAGCAGCTAACCATCCATCGTGCGACGCGGGACTCGGAACGGTTTCTCGACTTTTTCTGGTCGAAGAAACGTTTTGATGCAATTGGCCAGGGCCTCCAAGATTACCGTTACTCGCCATTAACAGTGCTCTTTCGCGAGGTATACAGTGAGCTGGCCCAAAGCCGTCGTTCGGGAGAAGGGCAGGAAGGGGACAACCTTGTTGCCGACCTGGGTGAGCAGGAGCGGGTCGCTCGCGTATTGCGTCGTTCCACAACTTCTGAGAGTCATCGCCTGGAAAAGTACCTCTCTTTTCTCGCAACGACAGGCTCTGCCGCTCCTTTTATCGGCCTGTTCGGTACGGTCTGGGGCATCATGGACGCCTTCCATGGGATCGGCACCAGCGGCAGCGCCTCGCTTGCCGTTGTTGCTCCGGGGATATCTGAGGCTCTGGTTGCCACCGCGATAGGTCTGGTTGCAGCCATTCCGGCCGTTATTGGCTACAATCACTTTGTTAACAAGATTAACGTTCTAACTGGTGAAATGGATAATTTCAGCCAGGAAATGCTGAACATTGTTCAGCGCATGAGTCGAGGGAACTAAGATGGAAGTCGGTCAGAGACCCACGAGCCGGCGAACGGTTCTGGCCCAGATTAACGTCACGCCTTTCGTTGATGTCATGCTGGTGCTGCTGATCATCTTTATGATTACTGCACCGATGATGGAAAAAGGCGTGGATGTCGCTCTGCCGGAAGTCGAAAATGCCCCGAACCTTTCGTCAATCAAAGAGCCGCTGGTGATCACTTTGACCCGCAAGGGGACGATTATGATCGGCAACAATGCCGTGGAAGATGTCACCAAGTTGACCCCGGTATTACAGCAAGTCTTAAGTGAGCGCGAAGACAAGACGGTCTATTTGGAGGCGGACAGGGCCGTCCCTTACGGCAATGTGGTCAAGGTTATGGCGGCGGTCAAGCAGGCCGGGGTTGTCAAGCTCGGCATGGTGGCCCAGGAACCGGAAAAATGAGCAAACGAGCGGTCTGATGCCAGCTGTGCCTTTGCACCGAAACAATGCCTTCCACAACGAGCCAAAGTTTGGTCACTTTTTGCTGGTTTCGTTGATCGTACACGGACTGATCTGGATAGCCTTCACTGGCGACTGGTTTGGTGCCAGAGTGAACCCGAAGCCGCCAATCTTCGTAGACTTGGTTCATAAGCCGGTTCTCAATCCTCAGGCCGGGCGACCTGATCCGCGGCCGAGCAAAAAACAGCAGGCCGCGCCTGTGAAAAAATCCGTGGCGTCCCCGGTTGCCCCGAAGGCAGCGACCAAGCCGGAGGTCAAGCCGCTTGCCAAACCGGCCAAGACGGCCAAGCCAAAGCCGGTTCCGAAACCGGCTCCAAAGCCGGATCAGCGCCAGGAAAAGAAAGTGCAGAGCGCCATCGATGAGATTCGTCAGCGCCAGGCGCGTGAAGCAGAGCGTAATGCCCTGAAGGACAAGCTAGCCAAATTACGCGAGTCGGTGGGCGCGGCAGCAACAGTCCCCGCAGATGTGCCGGTCGGCATGCCGGACGGCACAGGGGATGAGGCCGGCGTCAGCGCACTTGCTTTTGTCCAGGCCTTCATTCAACAGAACTGGGCTCTCTCGCCCTACCTGCTTGACCGGTCTCAGATTGCCAATATAGAGGCAAAGGCGGTCCTGGCGTATTCGTCAGCAGGAACACTCGTGCGCTACCGGATAGACACCCCTTCCGGCGACTCGCAGTTTGATGATTCATTAAAAAAAGCCATTATCAAATCGCAGCAACTGCCGCAACCGCTGCCGAAAGACCTTGAGCTGGTAGTGATTTTCAATCTCAAGGAAATGGCTGCGACAAGGAGATAAGAGATGTTGTTGCGTTGCTTGGCAGTTATATTTCTCTGTCTGGCCCTGCCCTGCACGGTACTGGCCGCCACGGAGATCGAAATATCATCACCCGGAGAGCAGACGATTCCACTCGGGCTGACAAAACTTCTGTCCGAACAGGGCACCCGGGCTGACCGGATTGCTGACGAGTTTGATGAGGTTCTGAGCGCCGACCTGGACCTCTCCGGGCTGTTTCGTTTTGTTGACCCGAAATCGTTCCTCGATGATGCCGGCCGTGTCGGATTGTTCAGCAATCAGGTGAATTTCCCCCAGTGGCGGTTGCTCGGAGCCGAAACGCTGATCAAGGGGACCTACCACCTTGACGGCGACAACCTGGTTGTCGAGGGGCGGCTTTTTGATGTCGTCAACCGTCGCCTGCTGACCGGTCGCCGCTATGTCGGCCAGCCGAAAGATATCCGGCGCATGGCTCACGCCTTTGCCGACCTGGTGCTCAAAGCGCTGACTGGCGAGGAAGGCCCGTTCAGCTCGCGTATCGCCTATATTTCCAACCAGACCGGTGACAAGGAACTCTGGCTGATGGATGTTGACGGCAAGCGTCCGTTGCGCCTGACCAACCACCGATCAATCGTACTCAACCCGGATTTCTCGCCGCGCGGCAAAGAGATCCTGTTCACCTCCTACCGGGCCAACAATCCGGATCTCTACCGCAAGGAGATCTACACCGGCAAGGAAGCCAAGCTCTCCTACCAGCCGGGACTCAATGTCGCCGGGCGCATGTCTCCGGACGAGCGGGAGGTTGCCCTGACCCTGTCCAAGGACGGCAACCCGGAAATCTACCTGATCAGCACCAGCGGCCGGGTTCGCAAGCGGATTACCGACAGCTGGGGGATCGACAGTGACCCGTCCTGGAGTCCCGATGGCGGAAGCATTGCATTTGTCTCGAACCGACAGGGCAACCCGCATGTTTTTATTGCCGATATTTTCACCGGCAAAACGACCCGTTTGACCACGCGCGGAAAGTACAATGCGACACCGGCCTGGAGTCCGAAGGGCGACCGCATTGCATTCACTCGCCAGGAAGGCGGCCGTTTTGATATTTACACCATCAAGTCCGACGGCACCGATGAACGTCGCCTGACCTTCGGCCCGGGCAATAGTGAACACCCGCGCTGGAGCCCGGATGGTCGTTTTATCGTCTATTCCTGGGACAAGGATGGTAACCGTGCAATCTATGTCATGCGGGCCGACGGTACCGGTTCGCGCAGGTTGACCAGCCTGGATAGTGACTGCCGTCATCCAGCCTGGTCGCCGCGTTGGTAACAGAAGGTTGTTATTTGCATATCATATGGCTATAATGCGATTTCCCTTATAATCGAATCGGCTTCTCTGGTCATGTTGCATGAGATGCTATGAACCCTGACTGTCAAGGAGTGTACAATGAAAACAATGCAGATTCTCAAGCTCGCCCTGGTCGTTCTGTTTCTCGTTAGCGGTATCGTTGGTTGTGCATCTACCCCGCCGCCCTCTGAGGAAGGTACTATCAGTCAGGCAGATATGAGCCAGCAGGCCGATGTCAAGCCTGCTGCTGACGCCGGTCAAGACACCATGAAGAGCGAAACCGTTCCGACTCATATGGATCTGGCCGGTATGGGCAACATCTACTTTGATTTTGATCAATTTACTCTTTCCGCCAAAGCCCGCAAAACCCTTGCTGACAACGCCAAGTACCTGAAAGCTAACAGCGGCACCCAGGTCGTCGTCGAAGGGCACTGCGACGAGCGCGGCTCCGATGAATACAACCTAGCCCTCGGCGAAAGCCGCGCCCTGGCCGCCAAGAACTATCTGGTATCCCTGGGCGTCAGCGCCAAACAACTCTCCGTCATCTCATACGGCGAAGAGAAGCCTGCTGCCATGGGTTCCAACGAAGAAGCGTGGGCGAAGAACCGTCGAGCTGAATTCAAGGCTGTAAAATAAATATGTAACGACGCTTACCGCGTCGGTCGGGAGCATGTTAATGTTGCAAGTTCGTAGCCTGGCTATCTTGGTTGCCGGTCTGTTGTTGAGCAGTTGCGTGGTGACACAGCAGGATCTGCAGATGCAGCGCGATCTCTTGGAAATGAAACGCCGGCTCGCCGAAGCTGAACGGGCGGTCAAGGAACTCCAGGATGACACCTCGGGAGGCGTCCGTGCCCACGTCGAAACGCTAGCTGGCAATCAGGCCGATTTCCAGGCGGAGCTCGATGGTCTTCGTGTTGACCTGCAGTCGATGCAGGGGCGAACCGGTGATCAGGAACGGATCAACGATGAGCTTCGCCAGGATCTGACCTTGCTGCGCGACGAGTTGAGCCTGCAGGTTGCCGACCATGAGCAACGCCTGGCCAAGCTCGATGCAGGCATGGCAGCGGCGTCAGCGGCACCGCCGGCGGTGAGCCCGTCGCCGACACCCGCAGTGGCGCCTCCCGTAGCGACGACGCCGGCCGGGGAAAGTGCACCGGAGCTTTATGACCGGGCTCTAAAAAAGATCCGCGAAGAGCAAGATTTCAAAGCTGGTCGCGAGCTGATGGAGGCGTTACTCAAGCGCTATCCGG
>JAFDBW010000105.1 GCA_019313105.1 Deltaproteobacteria bacterium
CACAGATTCAATCTGATCAAATCTGATTATCAAAGACAAAAAAACTGGATGAACAGGGATGAAGGGGATGAATAAAAAAGCGCCAGGACCTCAAGGTCCTGGCGCTTTAATTCTTACGCGTCCCTCGTAACGCGTTCCGTCTCCTTAAAACAACAGTGACGAAACGGCCCCTGGGCGTCCCTGATTCGACTGCCTTACTCAACAGCCTGCTGCGTCTGCTCCCTTTTAAAAGAGTTCCGCTGCGTGATTCAGGTCCTGTTCGGGCCGTCTGGCTGTGTCCCTACACCATCGTTCACCCGCAGGTTTTTTACGCGCTCCATAGTGGCTTATTTCGTCACTGTTTGAACTAAAGTTTACCGGCGGGTCGGCCGCTGTCAACACAACTAAAAAATTATAATTTCGGGTATTTTGCTCATGAAAAATAACCCAAAAAACGATTATTTAAAATTTTTGCCCGTAACCTGACTGAAACACGAGAAAGCAGACGCCAAGCTTAACGCCATCGCTCACCGTCCCATTGGCAAATCGTAAAAAGCCCCGGACGGTTGCTGGTGATCGCTAAGGACTGCTTGGTGTCGTTGAGGTAGACGGCGCCTGGCCCCATGGCATGAAGCCGTGCTGGTCAAACTTGATGCATGGGCGGTCATTGCATGGACGAAAGGAGAAAAGGGGGTGTTCTTTATTACGAAGTCCAACTTCGATGTTCGAGTTCAAGACGGCTCCCCATTACGGACGAAGATGGGCACTGGGTAGAAGGCCTGACTCTTTAACGTGGAGCTCATAGGTGCACGCTGTTTGCACATCCTAGTAGCGCATCTGTTTAACCAGAATATATAATTCTCGAATTAAAGTGTTTTGCCACAGACCACCCTCTGGAGTGAGCAACCAATATAAAAAACAACAATTAACTATTACCGTTATCCAGTAGATTACTCTGAAAGAAACTTTTTTAGATTTGTGCCTTAAGAAGCTTTGCGCAATCGCTGCCCCAGGCCAACCACCTAAAAGTGACAAAGTATGCAAAGTACTTTCAGACGTTCGCCATTTACCCTCCTCAGCTGCATTTTTATCTTTTGCGTACGCTAAAATTGCCAAGATGCTCATTATTGCATATAAGCAAACGACCTCAAATGGGATGAGTTTTGATTTAAACAGGTAAAATAGAACAGATGAGAAAATACTATACAGGACTAATGAAAAGAACCTTTGCCTAAATTCTCTACCATTGTTTAAGTGTCCTTTTAATGGGGCAACATCAATTGCACATACCCGGCCCTTTTTATCTGTTGAAATAAAATATTGTACTTCTAGATTTTTAAAGGGCCGTTTATGACGATAGCTATAGTCATTAATGTGGAAGAATAATGATTTACCTCCTGAAGTTGGGGCTATGAAACCAAACCCCTTTTCTTCATTCCAATTTGATATGTTGCCTTTTTCTATATTCATTTAGACTTCAAATGTCTGATTGCTGAAATAATTCAGGACAAAATCCGAGTTAAGGTTCAACCCCGTTACAGTAACACGGGGGTCTCAAAATACATTATCAACAAAAAACCGCCTAAAACGGCTATTGCCGCTAAAGACGGTGCAGTGTGATCTCAGTAGTCAGGTTCACCAGGTCCCCTCCCTATACCAAAGAAACAATAGTCACACCATATAGTTACACAATTTCACAGTCAAGAAAGTTAATTAAAGTAATTTGCCCACTTGTAGTGTCACTTGGCTCCCCAAGTAGGACTCGAACTATTTAAATCATTAAGAGTCCCTATATTGTCTTGATCTTTAGGTTTAACGTCTACCCTTGCGCCAATCCCATGGGGGGATCGGGGCTTTATCCTGCCAAAGGCCAAGCCTCAGATCTCTCGCTTTTGCTTCAAGGTCAGCATAGGCAGGGTCTTTACTGTATCTTTTGTACTGCCAAGCGTATCCTGATCCCACTATCAGTTTGTTCAGGTTGTCTCCATTGGGAAGAAATACTTCGCCAACTGTTCTGCCGTAACGGTCAATAGTTTCCGTTTTGACGGTAACGATTTTGAGTGCAGAAAGGTCCAGGACATACTCCTTTGCAGCTTGACCGAAGGGTTGTCCTTTCTCGGGGCAGTCTATTTGTGCTAAACGCACACGCTCTGCCTTACCATCGTGTAGTACTTCAACCGTATCACCATCAAGCACCCTTACTATTTTCCCGGTAAAAGAAGTAGCTTGAACTTGACCAGAAAGAAGGCAAAAAAATAGAAGTAAGGCGATAATAGGAAATTTCACTCTACTACCCCTGCTTGGTACGGGAACATTTTCGGCACCAAGTTCCACTGATTATTTTCATAGGCATTGCTTCCCACTGATGACCTTCTGAGCACACCCAAAGAAGTTTAGTCATGTTGTTTTTATATGTATTTGAAAAACGCTTACCGCCGCAGTCGTTCGCAATCCTTTGCATATCCTCTATAGAATATCGTTTGTTACCGGCACATTTTGGGCACCGACTTCCTTGTCTTATGCTTTTGGGGAAGGCCATCCACTGATGCCCTTTTTCGCATTGCCATAACAGCTTGTTATTAGCACCCTCATAAGTTGTAGATAGACATTTGCCACCACATTTACCAGCAGCCCTTTGCATATCTGATATAGTTTTTTTAGCCGACGGCCCAGACTTCGTGCAAGCCGGACACCATGACCCTTGTTTAATAGATGCTGGCGTCGCTGCCCATTGGTGTCCAAATCTACATTCCAAAAATAATCTAGTGTGTGAGCCATGGTATTTATCTGACAAGCATTTACCATTATGCCTTTCTGCCAATAGAAGTATTTCCTCTATCGTTAACTTCATTTTTCCTGAACAGTACGGACACCAAGTCCCTTGTTTTATATTTCCAGGGAGTGCTTCCCATTGATGGCTTTTAGCGCACTGCCACATTGGCTTTGTGACAGAATTCTTATAGGTCAACGAAAGGCATTTCCCTCCACGTTTTTTTGCTAAACGTTGTAGCGGTTTGATTTTATCGGAGACGTTCATTTGGTAAAGGGATATTTAGTCAACAAACACGATTGCCGCTACGCGAATGACCCGTTCGCAGGATCAAGGCCAGAAGCTCGCTGTCGCTAAGTGTTGCGGGCCCTGTCGAAAGAAGTTTTTCCCGCGGCCGGTCGGCTACGGGCCAGTCCTTGATGCAGGACATCGTCCCCTCTCATGTTCAATTCATTACATCAGCAATCAATAAGAAACTCCAAAATACCATAAAGTTGCGAGGATGCAAGTCTCATTGCAGGGACAGCTGTTCACTGCATTTGCAGATTTGATCAGTGGCCAAAAAAAGGGCTTAAACGAGTTTAAGGGGAACAACGTACCAGAGGATCGACAGGTAATGACAGAGGCTGCCGGCGACCACGAACAGGTGCCAGATGGCGTGGTTGTAGGGAATTCGGTCGATTGCGTAGAAGATGATGCCGGCCGTGTAGCAGAGGCCTCCGGCGAACAGCCAGAGCACACCCTTGATCGGTACCATGCTCAGCAGGCCTTCGAGGTCGACGACGATCAGCCAGCCGAGCGCTATATACAGGACCGGGGCGAGAAACGCCAGGCGGTGGGTCATGAACGTTTTGAAAACCACCCCGACCACAGCAAGCCACCAGACCACGCCGAACAGGGTCCAGCCGTTGCCCTCGCGCAGAGAGACCAGGGTAAACGGCGTATAGGACGCGGCGATCACCAGGAAGATACCGGCGTGGTCGAGGATCCGGAAGATGTAGCGGACTTTTTGGTTGCGAAAGGTGTGGTAGAGCGTCGAGATAATGTAGAAAATGCTCAGGACGCTGCAAAAAACCGCCGAGCTGACAATCCGGTAAGGGTCTCCGGTGCGGGAGGCTGCGACCAAAAGGATCACCAGACCGACGATGCTCAGCAGAGCGGCCACACAGTGAGTCAGGCGATTGGCCAGCTCTTCGGCTTCGCTGTAGGTGATCAGGTGATACTTGCACATCATCGGTCTCCGCCACGTTGCATTCTTCTCCCATGATAGCAGAAGCGAGAACCCAATGCGTGGGCACGCAAAAAATTTTGACTTTGCCTGTGCCGGTGGTCAATGCTATAGCTGCGCTGCGCAAAAGCCTCAGGTTTCATCGCTGAGGATGCTTTTCATACGCTACCTTCTGGAGTAAGAATGGCCAAACCCTGGATAACGCTGGATCGTGTCGACACTGAGGAAGGCACGCTCGAGCTGCGTCAACGCGGCGAGATGGACTTCCTGATTACACTCGGCGGGCTGGTGCTGATGAACAGCCTCTTCAACCGTTCCGAGGTCGTTCTTGGCCAGCTTGGTTGCCAGCATCTATCGAATCATCCGGCGCCCCGGGTTCTGGTGGGGGGGCTCGGCATGGGCTACACGCTCAAGGCGGTCCTCGACTGCTTGTCGGCGACCGCGCAGGTGGTGGTCGCAGAGCTCAACCCTACGGTTGTCGAGTGGTGCCGTGGCCCCCTGGCTCTGTTGACCGATAACGCTGTTGACGACCCCCGGGTTACGGTCGAAATCTGCGATGTTGCGAAGCTGGTGCGCCGTTGCGCACAGGGTGATGCAAAGGGCAGTTTCGATGCTGTGGTCTTCGATCTCTACAAGGGCCCGCACTACCGGACCGACAAAATTAATGATCCGTTCTACGGCAGCAAAGCGATCAACAACGTCCGCGCCTGTCTCAAGCCAGAGGGGCTGTTTACTGCGTGGGGGGAAAATTACGACGAGGGTTTCGATCAGCGCCTGTGTGCCGCAGGCTTCACCACCCGCAGCGAGCGTCCGGGGCGTGGTGGCTACCGGCACGTGGTGTTCGTAGCGAAAAAGACGGCCGTCAAACGCCGGAAAGGGGCATGATGCGTATCTGGGTAGATGCCGATGCATGTCCCCGGGTGATCAAGGAGATCCTGTTCCGGGCCGCCGAACGCAAGCAGGTGCAACTGACCCTGGTGGCTAATCAGCCGCTGCGCACTCCGCCATCGCCCTATATTGATACGATGGTTGTTGCTGCCGGTTTTGATGTCGCCGATGACAGGATCGTCGAGCTGCTCAGCCCCGGTGACCTGGTGGTCACCGCAGATATACCCCTGGCTGCAGCGGCTATCGCAAGAAAGGGGCATGCTCTCAACCCGCGTGGCGAGCTCTACACCCGGGACAATATCCAGGAGCGCCTTGCTGTGCGCAACATGCTCGACGAACTTCGAGGTTGCGGCATCGATACCGGTGGCCCGTCAGCCCTGAACGCTTCTGACCGACAGGCCTTCGCCAATCAACTCGACAAATTCCTGGCCAGGATTTAAGTTGCTAGCGTCTCCCATGATTACAATGTCTGCCGAAACGATTGTCGTCCTCGACTTTGAAACCAGCGGCATCTCGCCCGATCACGGTGACCGGGCAATCGAGATCGGTGCCGTGATGTTGCGGCAGGGTGAGGTCGTCGACCGTTTCCAGAGCCTGATGAACCCCGGCGTCCGGGTCAACAGTTTCATCGAATCTTACACCGGTATCACCAACCAGATGGTCGAGTCGGCGCCAAAGGCTGACAGGGTGATGCGAGATTTCTCCCGTTTTATCGGCGATCATCCACTGGTGGCTCACAATGCATCATTCGACCGCCGCTTTCTTGATGCCGAGTTCCGACGGATCGGTGCTCGGCGCAGCCAGGAGTTCGGCTGTTCGATGCTGACCGCGCGACGTATCTATCCTGACGCGCCCAACCACAAACTGGAAACCCTGGTGCGCTACAGGGGGCTCTACACTGACGGCACCTTCCACCGCGCGCTGGCTGATGCGGAGATGACCGCACATCTCTGGATAAAGATGACCGAGGACCTGTGCGAAAGCTATGGGTTTGGGGAGGTTTCCTTCGCCCTGATGTGCGGCTTAATGAAGGTTTCAAAAAGCAAGGTTGCCGACTACCTATGCCGGTGTTCCTGATGACCGGGTGAGCAAGCCTGCCTTTGCGTCAAGCGGAGTTTAGGTTAGAATAGTTTGACTTATGTGATCCGCTTTTTCAGATTTGATTCGTGGCAAAACAGGGGGCGATGATGAAAATTTTTGTTGTTCTGGGCAGTCTGAGTGCTTTTCTTGGTGTCGGGCTCGGCGCATTCGGTGCCCACGGACTGAAGACCAAAGTGACGCCGGAGATGCTGGCCGTTTGGCAGACCGGAGTCCTGTACCACCTGGTTCATGCCCTGGGCCTTTTGCTGATCGGGATACTCTGTCACCTAATGCCGGAGACGGCCACGGCCCGCAACGCCGGTTGGGCGATCCTGCTCGGTACTGTGCTTTTCTCCGGTTCCCTGTATCTCATGGTCCTGACCGGTATCAAGCCGCTCGGCATGATCACCCCGTTTGGCGGGATTGCCTTCCTGCTCGGTTGGCTGTTGCTCGGTATCGCGGCCTGGCAATATCCGGGCTAAAAGCTACGGAATACGTCACGGTTTCTGTAACATCCCCCAATTCCAAGACAGCAACGGTTTTTTACCGGACAAAGGTATGAACCGCACCTCCATATCGGGCAAGGTGAGGATTGCGCAGGTGTGGTTGAAAAGGGTGCTACCGGGATTAATCACCAGGACATTGCCCAATTGTTCAGCAAAGACCTGGTGGGTATGGCCGACGACCAGGACATCATAGGGCTCTCCTGCAAGAGCATCTCTCCAGTCGGCCGCTTGCTCGCTGATCAGAGCGCCTTCCTCATCAAGAAGCCTGATGCCGTTCAACAGCGAATCGGGCGGGCGGGCATGGACCATGTAGAGGGTTTTACTGGCGAAAACAAACGTCTCGGCTCGGTAAAGACTGCGCAGATATCCTTCGACTGGCCCGTTGAAATGATTTTCATCCTCCAAATAGCTCAGGTGCCACAGGTCGTGGTTGCCAACGATGGCGCGACAGCCGCTTTTGATCAGCAAGGCCACAGTTTGCTCGAGGTGCCTGCCATAGCCGGCGATATCACCAGCGCAGATAATCGCTTCAACCCGCGCTTCGCTGAAGATCCGCAGAGCCTCCTGCAAGGGCTCGGCAGTAGCATGAACGTCACTGATCAGACCGATTTTGACCGTCATCAAGGGCCTCGCTTAGACGTGGATTCTGCCGACGGGAGCCAGGTAGATGGTGAATTCGTCTTCGCCATCGACCTTGAGCAGGACATCCATCTGCTCCTGGTGATAGGCGGCAATTGCGCAGGTGCCGGAACCGATTGCGGCGCAGGCCAGGTAAAGATTCTGGCACAGGTGGCCGACGTCCATGGCAATCACCCGGTGGGCGGCGATGTCGTAGCGCCACTCCATGCGATAGGGGATCACCGTCCAGGCCAAGGTGACCGGTGCCGCTGCGACAAACCTCTGGCCAAGCGTCGCCCGGCCCAGCGTGGCCGTGAGATCGCCTGCGGGGTGTTCGAAGACCAGCGCATGGTCCATCGGTAGGTAGCGGTAGACGCCGACCTCAAGGGTTTCGATATTGCTCGCCAACAAGTAGGTTTCAAAGGCGTGGCGGCATCCGGCCGATGGCACCGTGCGCAGGGCACTACTGGGGGAAAGGATTTCGGTGATCCCCTGGGTAGCCCAAAGCAGCCAGGACAGTTCCGCGAGCGATAATGGTTGGTCGAGAAAGTGACGGTGACTACGGCGCTGGCTGATCGCGTCAACCAGGTCCGTGCCGCGCAACGCATCGAAGCTGTCCTGTCCGGGCAGCGGAATCGGTCGCTGATCCTTCCGGGGTGGTTTTTGCAGCGGTGGTGGCTCCACGCCCCGGCTCTGATCGGTTTTTGAGAAATCGATCTGCAGCCGCAGGCTGTCCTTGAGAAAGGCCCGGTGTCTGTTAAGTTTGTTGTCGGCCATGTTAACGCCTGTCGTTGTGGTTGGTAAGTGACTTCAACAGTTTACCAGAAAAATCGGGACACGGAACGAGGGCCGAGGGACGCGAAAACCTACAATGGCTGTAGCTTAATTCTTCCTGCCCCGAATAATCAAGCGGTTGCAAAGTTTCCAGATTCATTTATCCTAAGTGCAGTGCCTTTAATGAAACGTTGAGCTGTTATGGACACTCTAAAAAATCATTTTGATACGATTGTTGTCGGCAGCGGCCCGGGCGGCGAGGGGGCGGCAATCATGCTCGCCAAATCGGGCAAGTCGGTTGCCATTGTCGAGAACCGCTTTCTCGTCGGAGGCGGCTGCACCCATCTGGGCACGATTCCGAGCAAGGCACTGATTCACGTGGTTCAGCAGTATGCTGAAGACAAGAAACACCGCCTTTTCAACCGCGGTCGTCATCCCGGCCGGGTGACCCGTGATGATCTGATGGATGCGATCAGCGACGTGGTCACACAGCAGGTTCGCGATCGCGAAGACTTTTATGAACGCAACCACATCACGATCATTGCCGGTCATGCCCGTTTTACAGACCCGCATACTGTCGAGGTGCAGGATGATACCGGCAACCTGCGACAGATGACGGCCGATCATTTCGTCATAGCCAGCGGTTCGCATCCCTACCATCCCGAAGATGTGCCTTTCGACAACCCCCGCGTGGTGGACAGCGATACGATTCTGAAGATGGATGACCTGCCCGGAACCCTGACCGTGTACGGTGCCGGAGTGATCGGCTGCGAGTATGCCTCGGCTTTCAAGAATATCGGCATCAAGGTCAACCTGGTCAATACCCGCGAACGCCTGCTTGAATATCTCGACGACGAGATCAGCAGTGCGCTGAGCTACTACATGCGCGATGAACAGGGCGTGTTGATCCGCCAGAACGAGGAATACGAGCGGGTCGAGGTCAATGACAGCGGTGTGGTCCTGCACCTGAAGACCGGCAAGGTGATCAAGTCGGACATGCTGCTATGGGCCAATGGCCGCACCGGAAACTCCCAAGGTATGGGCCTGGAGACCCTCGGTATTGAGCCGGACCATCGCGGAAATCTCTCTGTCAACGAGACTTACCAGACAGTGCAACCGCATATCTACGCGGTCGGCGACATCGTCGGCTTCCCCAAC
>JAFDBW010000106.1 GCA_019313105.1 Deltaproteobacteria bacterium
TCACCGATCGCGGCAAGGTACTGCGTACCCGGGTCAAGGCCTTGTCGATTATCGGACGGAACACCATGGGTGTACGCCTGATGGTCCTTGAAACAGATGAGCGGATTGTCGCTGTCGCTAAGCTGGCAGAGAAGGAAGATGACGAAGGAAATCCAGAAATTGAAGAAACAGCTCCTGATGGAGGAGCTCCAGCGCCAGAGGAAGGTGCCTAACTGGCGGCTCTGGATTTTTCTTGGTCTGGCGCTGGCGGTTTTTGTTGCCGGAGGCGTTTTCTGGTATCACGCAACTCTGCAGGCCAGGCTCGAAGAGACATTCCAGAACGGCATTGCCCTGCGGCAGTCGGGCAGGTACGTCGAGGCCGTTGAAATGTTCAGTCATTTGCACGACAATTACCCCTCTTCTGCCCGTGTTCCGGAGGCCCTCTTTCAGAAGGCTGAAATCCTGGATCTGTACCTGTTTCGTCATTCCGATGCACTTCTTACCTACCTGCTGCTGGAGCGAGATTACCCGGATGCACCGCAGGTGGAGCCCGCCAGACGGCAGGTTGCGACTCTTTTCAAGTACCGTCTTGATGACTGTGGTCAAGCCATCGCCGCCTATCAGAAGGTCCTTGATCAGCCCGGGTCCGACAATGATCAATTACAGTACGAGGTTGCAGACTGCTATTTCCGCTTGAATAATTTTGAACAGGCGCGCATAGAATTCGAAACCCTGTTGAACAATTACCCTTCCAGTGACCTGACCGCCGAGATCCTATACCGCATCGCCATAACTTATGCCCTGGAAAGCAAACTGCCTGACGCCGCCGAGGCTTACCGGCGGGTTGTTCAGGACTGGCCTGAAAGTCCTTACGCGATCGAAGCCAGCTTCGGTTTGGCAACGGTACTTGAGGAACAGGAAGAGTTGCTCGAAGCGATGAAGATTCTAGAAGAGCTGGATGGAATTTATCCAAAACAGGATATACTGAAGAGGAAAACCGAACAGGTGCGCGAGCGGATAGAAAAGAAAAAGAAGGCGATCTAAGGACGGATCATGATGAATATAGGGGTCATTGGAGCGGGGAGCTGGGGGACGACGCTGGCCGATTTGCTGGCGAAGAAAGGTTTTCCGGTAACCCTCTGGGTGTATGAATCGGATCTCGCCGAACGCATGGCAAAGACCCGAATCAATGATCTTTACCTCAATGGATTAACGCTGTCACCGAACCTTGCCTTTACAAATGAACTTTCGGAGGCTGTGATCGATCGCCAGCTGTTGCTGCTGGTGTCCCCTTCCCAGGTGATGCGGCAGGTTCTGAAGCAGTTTCAGCCATACCTGGACAAATCCTGCCTGCTGGTTTCGGCTGCCAAAGGGATAGAAAATAATTCCCTGCAGCTCATGTCAGAAGTGCTCGAAGAAGTTCTGGGCATCGAGGTCAAAAACCGCTGTGCTTTCCTGTCGGGACCGTCCTTCGCCAAGGAGGTCGCCGAAGAGCAGCCGACGGCGGTGACGGTGGCCGCAGACGATCTGGCTGTGGCATATCGGGTACAGGAGATTTTCAGCACCGACTACTTCCGCGTCTATACCAACCAGGACGTCGTCGGTGTTGAAATGGGCGGTGCACTGAAAAATGTGATTGCCCTGGCCGCCGGTGTTTCCGACGGACTCGGATTCAACAACAATGCCCGGGCGGCGCTGATTACACGGGGACTGGTCGAAATTGGCCGACTCGGCATGGCCAAGGGGGCCGTTGAATCAACTTTTTCCGGACTGGCCGGGATGGGCGACCTGGTTTTGACCTGTACCGGCGACCTATCACGAAACCGTTCGGTTGGCATGGAGTTGGGCCGCGGCCGTAAGCTGGACGAAATCCTCAACCAGATGCACATGGTCGCGGAAGGGGTCAAAACCACCCTATCGGCTTACCAGTTGGCCAATAAGCTCGGCGTGAAAATGCCGATTACCGAACAGATGTACCAGATTCTTTATGAAGACAAAGACCCCAAGCTTGCCGTTGCAGACCTGATGCGGCGGGCGCTGACCTCGGAAGATGAATGAAAGGATTACGGTTGATGAAGAAGATAACCCTCTTGCTCCTGTTGAGTTTTTGCCTGGCCTCTCCGGCCTTTGCCTACAAATATGTCGTCATCGAAACCAATTATGGTGACATCACCGTCGAACTGAACGATGAGAAGGCGCCGCAATCGGTGGCCAATTTTCTCTCCTATGTCGACGCCCTGCACTACACGGATACGATTTTTCACCGGGTCATCAAGGATTTCATGATCCAGGGGGGGAATTTTACCGTCGATATGGCGCCGAAAAAGAATCGTGCACCGATCAAAAACGAGGCGGCCAACGGCTTGCGCAACCTGCGCGGCACCATTGCCATGGCCCGAACCAATGTCGTCGATAGCGCTACCAGCCAGTTCTTTATCAATCTCAAGGATAACGGCTTCCTTGATCACAAAAACACCTCGCCACAAGGTTATGGCTATGCGGTGTTTGGCAAGGTCGTCAAGGGGATGGAGGTCGTCGACAAGATCGGCAGCACCCAGACTCACACTTTCAAGCGTTTCCGTGATGTTCCGGTGGAGCCGGTTGTGATTCGCAGCATCAATCGCGTCAACCAGGAGTAGCCGGTTGCCGTCAGCAGAGGGCCAGCCAGCGAGGCAGGAATGACCACCGCCCGCATCATGACCTACAATATACAACACTGCCGAGGCAGCGACAATCAGGTCAATCCGGACCGGATCCTGAATGTGATTGCCGACGCGGCACCCGATATCGTCGTGCTCCAGGAGCTCGGTGCCGTACATCATGCAGACATCCTTCCTTACCTGGAGGAACGCAGTGGCCTGGATGCTTATCGCGGCGTCACCGGCGGTCCGCTGGCCTACCTCTCCTACTTCCCCCTTAAAGGCGTACAGAATTTCGAACTCGGCCACGATGGCTATTGTCTGCGTGCCGACGTCGAACTCGGCGGCAAGCGCCTGCATCTGCTCAACGTTTGTCTCGACAGTTTCCCGCGCTTTCGCAGCCATCAGGTGTCGCAGTTGCTGGGGCCGGAACTGCTTGGTAATCCGTCGCTGGTCTGCCCTGCCCTGATCCTCGGAGATTTTGCCGACTATCTTTGGGGCGCCGGGAACCTGGAGCTGGCCTCAGTCCTGCGCAGGACCCGACGGCCCCTCTGGCGCGGCACCTATCCGTCACAATTCCCCGTCTTCGGGCGCGATCGCGCCTACCTGCGTGGGGCGGTCCGAGTTCTCGATGCGACGATCAACCGCAGCTTCCTGGCCCGGAAGGCGTCCCGGCACCTGCCGTTGACACTGACAGTGCAGATCACGGACACCAGGCGTTCCATCAAGCTGGGTCGTTTGCCCGCCCGTCGCATGGAAGCGGCCCCCGGCTAGGGAGCAATTGTGTGTTGCGCACAGCCGTGGAAAAGTCTGTGGACAAGGTTGATAACTCAATAACAAATCAGCAA
>JAFDBW010000107.1 GCA_019313105.1 Deltaproteobacteria bacterium
CACTGAGCATAGCTGGGGGATGGTCTTCCCGGGCGGAGGCCCATTACCGCGTCACCCCAGCCAGTTGTACGAAGCTTTCTTCGAGGGACTGGTGCTGTTTGTCATCCTCTATCTGCTGCATCGACGCAAGGTCACTGCCGGCATACCATTCTTCAGCTTTTTTATTGGTTACGGGTTGTTCCGTTTCCTGATTGAATTCGTCCGGCAACCGGATGCACACCTTGGCTTCCTCTGGGGCGGTGCGACGATGGGTCAGCTGCTTTCGCTGCCGATGGTCGTGTTCGGCTTGTCAGGCTGCTTGTTCATCTGCCTCAGGAAGGACCGTCCATGAACGGAATCCGTGGAATTGTTTTCGATTGTGACGGTGTCCTTTTCGAGAGCCGTAAAGCCAACCTGGCGTATTACAATACGGTCCTGTCCCATTTCGATGAACCTCCGGTAAAGGAAACCGATCATGCAAATGCGCATCTCTGCCATACTGCGGCAAGTACGCATGTTCTGCTGCATTTGTTAGGCGAACAACGTGCACCACAGGCCTTATCTATCGCTGCGGAGCTCGATTACCGTCAATTTATCCCTTACATGGAGCCGGAACCCGGTATGCGCGAGGCCCTTTCAGCGTTGGCTGGATTCTACCCGCTGGCGGTGGCAACAAACCGTGGCTATAGCATGCCCGCTATCCTTGAGCATTTTGACTTAAGCCGTTACTTTTCGACAGTCGTAACCAGTCGTGACGTGAATCATCCAAAGCCTGCTCCGGACATGCTTTACGAGGCGGCAAAAAGAATGCAGTTAAGCCCACACGAACTTCTGTTCGTCGGCGACTCAGAATTGGATCAGGCTGCGGCGAAATCCGCCGGAATGCGGTTTGCCATCTATCGTGGGGATCTTCAGGCCGATTTGAGTCTGGAGCACCATGGGGAACTGGTTTCACTGTTTGTCAGTGCATGAGATAGCGACCGGCAAGCTAGGAACAACCCCAGAACTGCAACAGAAAGGACGCCTTAATGTCAGGGCGTCCTTTCTGTTGCAAAACTATTAAATATGCCGGAATCAGAGGATCTTTCGCATTTCCAGAACATGCCCTGTTTTGGTCTGCCGGTAGGTGACCTCGTCCATGATCGTATGCATAAGGTACACGCCGCGCCCGTGATCATCGAGAGGGTGGCTTGGCTTAATGTACTGCTCGACATCAAATCCCTGGCCGAAATCGAAGACCTTTATGAACAGGTTGTTTTTAACGATGCTTATTTCGATGTGCACTTCTTTAGCCGGGTCGCCTTGATTGGCGTGTAGAATTGCGTTGGCCATTCCTTCGGTGAGTACCAGGTTTAGATCGTAGGCAAGTTTCTCCCGGTCACCACTGTAATTGCGGAGTGTGTGCGCAATATTTTCGCCGATATGACCAATCAGACAGAGGTAACGTGTCTGGTTGGGTACTTTGATATCGACTGCGATCCGGTCCGTTGTCATGATAATGAGCCTGAATGAGGGTTGGGTTGCTACGCGTTCGATCGGCTACTGCTGAAAACTGGCTAAGGCTTCACCGGAGTCCGTGTAGATTTCAAAAACCCGATGCAGCCGGGTCAGCTCAAACATCGACTTGACCTGCAGTTGAAGTCCGGCGAGCTTCAGGTTGCCATTTCTGGAGCTGGCATTTTTGAATCCTGATACTAGGGCTCCGAGACCTGAAGAATCAACAAAACGCACCGCCTGAAGATCGACCACCAGGTTGTGTTTTCCTTCTTCAAAAAGCTTGAGCATCTGGTTTTTCAAGTCCCCGCTGTTATGAGCATCCAGTCTATCTTCTTCGACCAACAATAAAACTGCTGCCCCTTTGTCCTCGATCTGCAAATTCATCTTGATACGCTCCTTTATTATTGTGACGATCCTGAAACCGTAACTTGTGTTGTACATAGTACCATAATGCCACCTTCCTTCAGAATATTCTCTTGCCGATAAGTTTATTCTGCCTGAAGCACAATCATCGACACATCGTCGGTGAAATTCTGGTGACCGGAGAAAAGTCTAACCTGGTCGACTATATAATTGATCAGATCCTGTGGTTGTAAATGGTGATTCTCTCTGATAAGTTCGGTCAGGCGCTGCTCACCAAAAAGTTCATCATCCTCATTTGCCGCTTCGATCAAACCGTCGGTGTACAGTAGCAGGACGTCACCACTTGCCAGTTTGTACGAATCCCTTTCGTAGAGGAAATCCTTTTTAACACCGACGATCAGGCCTTCGGGGTCAAGCCTGATACATTGGTTATGTGCTGCCTGCCAGAGCAGGGTTGGCGAATGTCCAGCGCTTGCATACTCGACAACCCGGGTATCAGGCCGATATTGCAAATAGAAAAGTGTGATGAAGAGCTCGGCCTTGGTCAGATCTTCGTACAGGAACTGGTTCAGCTCCCGTAGCAGCTCATCAGGATTGCTGAACTGCCCGCTGCGGGAACGAATCATGGTCCGGGCTTCTGACATGATCAGGGCTGCGCCGACATTGTGTCCGGAGACATCGGCGATCACTAGGTCGAGACGTCCATCATCATGGGAGAGGTAGTCATAATAATCACCGCCAACCTCTTTGGCGGGAATACAGACTCCGCCCAGTCTGATGCCGTAGACCTCGGGTATTTTTGTCGGCAGCAGGCTGAGCTGGATGTTTTTGGCGATTTCGAGTTCCCGTTGCTGCTCCTTGGCGGCAATCAGATGAGCGGTCTGCTCGGCATTCCGAAAGGCGACGCCCACCTGTCCGGCCAGACTGGAGAAGAGTTCGAGAAACTCGCTGGTAAATATCCCTTTTGCCGTTCTGGAGAAGGCCGATATGACACCAATCGGTTGGCCCTCGACATTGATTGGTGCATGTGCAAAAGAGAGGATCTTCTCGCGACGGATGATTGCTGCGGTTTGCGGTTTGCTGATGAAATCGGAGTCATTGACCACGCTGATGTTGTTGGTCAGGAAGGTCTCACCGATAAATGTGTCTGTTGTCAGGTCTCGTTCCGATTCACCGAAATGCTCCGAGGTCATGCCGCTCTGGCTGCGTACCGTCAAAGTCTGTCGGTCTTCATCCAGAATGCGGATCACGCAGAGATCGAACTTGAACTGGTCAGTGAAAATCTTGAGTATGTCATCGAGTATCGACTGCAGGTCACTGCCGCTTGCCACAAAACGGGCTGCATCGTAAAGGACGCTCAGCTGCTCCCGACTGGCTTTACGGCTGATGTTGATCGAGCCGAACAGGTCAAAGACGTCCTCCATGTGACTGCCACGTGCGGAAAGATAGTTTTCGACTATAATGCGTGCCGGAGCTGCACCGACCGAGCCGGCCAGAGTCAGTTCCGTGAAACGCTTCAATTTAGGTAGTTCGTTTTCTGAAAGGCTGCCTTTTTCATCGATATCGCGGTTCCCGAGGTAATCGCTGATCGCCGCATGGGCAGGTTTCGCTCCGATAAGTTTAGCCATCAGGTCAACGAATTCGATAACCGACGGGGCCCGGGTGATCCGTGTCTTCTTGGTGACGACTGGCAAGGGGCTATAAACATCAACAAACTTACGAACCTGCTCCTGTTCCTCATGGTTCGGTGTTGTTAGCAGGGAAATCGCAAGATAACTGCCAAGGTTGAAGAACATGGTCCAGAAGAGCGAGTGAGTCCAGATGTCGAATCCGCTCAAGCCGAACAGCTCGGTCGGTTTAAGGAGAGCCACTCCCCAGAGGCCTTGATTCACAATCTCCGGGCCGATCCATCCGGACTGGACAAATGAGGGTATCAGCAAAGTATAGAA